>NZ_JBQQBZ010000034.1:0-77120 GCF_052245655.1 Streptomyces sp. 4N509B | reverse complement strand
CGCCCGCCCGTTCGGCCCGATGCCCGGCAGGCCCCGGCCGCTGCTCCACGTCCACCTGCGGCTCGCGGACCCGACACCCGCGGACGAGCACCGCCTGGACGTCCTGGTGGCGGCCGCCCGTCCCGCACGCGTCGCAGAACGCCTGGCCGGGCTCCAGACGGGTGCCGCACTCGGCGCAGCTCTCGTTCTCGACTGTCATCTCTCGGGAGTCCTTTCGAGGGCGGTCACCTGGACCGTGTACGGCATGTGGGCGGGACGGGCGGCCGCCACCAGGACGTCCAGGCGGTGCTCGTCCGCGGGTGTCGGGTCCGCGAGCCGCAGGTGGACGTGGAGCAGCGGCCGGGGCCTGCCGGGCATCGGGCCGAACGGGCGGGCGCTCCACGCCGCGCCGCCGCTCTCGCTGATCTCCGGCTCGACGCCGAACGCCAGGCGCACCGCCTCCGACAGCCCGCGCCGGGTGCCGCGGATCCGGTGCAGGTACGCGGCGGCGGCGACGGCCGCGCGCAGCCGGGCCTCCGGCTCCGTGCCGTCGGTCTCGGCACCGACCCAGGTCCCGAGCCACCGCACGAAGTCCAGCGGCGCGAGGGCGGGCCCGAAGTACGCCTCCAGGCAGTCGAGCACGTTCAGGATCGGCGCCAGCACCTCGTCGAGCCCGGCGACGAAGCGCTGCGCGAGGTCGTCGTCGGCGAAGACGGCCGGCAGGGTCATGCCGATCGGGGCGGACGACTCCAGGCCGTCGATGGATCCCCTCACCTGCCGCCCACCCCCTCCAGCGCGCCCACGGGCGCCTCCACGCCCGTCACGACCCGTCTCCGACGACCCGCACCCGGTGGTCGTAGGAGAACACCAGCGCCGACGGCGACAGGTTGACGCGGTCCGTCGCCTCGCCCCGTTTGCCCGTGAGCGGGTCGGCCGGGTGCAGCGCCACCTCGTCGACCAGCTCCACCCCCGGCACCCGCTGGAGCACCGCGAACACCTCGCCCGCCTGCACCGGGCGACCGAACGGCCAGCCCGTCCCCTCCGCGCCGCCGGTCAGCGGGTCGAGGTGGCGGTAGAGCGCGTCGTGGGCCTGCTCGCGGACGCGGTCGGTGTCGACGCCGCGGAACGCGTGCACCGTCGCGACCACCGTGACGCCCTGGTAGAACGGCGGGCCGACGGCCAGCCGGGTGCCGATCGGGCGCCGCTCGTCGAGGTGGCGGGTGACGCGGTCCAGCAGGGCGTCGCCCGGCACCAGTTGTTCGAAGCGCAGCCGCCCGTCCGGGTCCGGCACCGCCTGCGGCACCACCAGCACCCGCACCGCGTGGGCGCCGTACTCGTTCTCCTCGCCCTCGATGCACGTGATCCGCGCCGCGTCGGGCGCGGCCCGCCGGGTCAGCTCCTCGTAGTCCCGCAGGGTCACGGCCCGCTCCTGGGCGCGCAGCGTGATCGGCGCCCGCGTCTTCGCCTCCCGCACCGTCTCGCCGTCGACGCCGCCGCGCGCCGCCTCCCGGTTGACGACCTCGGAGACGTACGGAATGGAGCTGCGCAGCACCCGCACGGCGCCGCGCGCCACGTTGCCCGCGCGTCCGCCGCCCGTGCGGTAGCGGCGGGCGCGGATGACCGCGCCCTTGGGCGGGACCATGCCGTACTGCCGCAGCGTGCCGTCGGGTTCGCGAACGGCGGGACCGAACGCGATCTCGCCCGTCGTGGCGTCCAGCGTGAGGTGCCGGTCCCCCGGCCCCGACGCCGCGAAGTGCGGGACGACCCCCCAGTCCACCCAGCCGTCCTCCTCGGCGGTCTGGAGCAGCAGCGGCGGGTCGTCGCCGACGACGGGCGCGTGCGCGAGCCGCAGGCGCTGCCCCGGCAGGCCCGTGGACTCCCCCAGCGCCTCGTCGCGGACGGTCTCGGCGTGGATGGCGGGGACCGTGCCGCCGAGCGTGAACGCCTCGGCGGCGCGGACGGTCGGCGAGGTGGTGTAGAACGGCTGACCCGGCAGGGGTTCGGTGACCCGGCAGCGCAGCCACCCGGCCTGCTGGCCGCCGCCACGGGACAGCGCGTGGCCGCCGGGCACGTGCAGGACGACGGCCCCCGGCCGGTTGAGGCCGCCCGTGCCGTCCCGGTCGACCTCGCACTCCTGCCAGCCGTTCTCGGTCCACGCCTCCCACGCGAGCGGCGGCTGCCGGGGGTCGACGCCGACGCCGTCGACCCGGCTGTCGAGCTCCAGCGCCACCGCGCAGTGCGGCACCGCCGTCGTGAGCCCGAACAGCACGCAGTCGCCGACGGCCGGCGCCTCGGCGAAGCACACCACGTCCCTTCCCTCGGCCAGGTCCGTGGTCCGGTCGGTGACCTTCTGGCCCTGGTGCCGCACCACGAGGTACCGCAACGCGCAGGGCAGGACGGCCAGCTCCCGTTCGGCGGCGAAGACGACGGCCTCCTCGCTCTCCGTCCGCGCGGTCGCGACCTCGGTGCCGACCGGCACCCTGATCGGCTCCTCCTGCGGGGCCGACAGCCAGAACGTGACGTCGGTGCGGGCGGCGGTGGGCGGGAAGAGGGTGATGCCGACGAGGTCGAGGAAGGCCAGGTGGTTCTTCTCGGGCACGCGGTTGAGCCGGTAGACGATCTGGTCGGCCATGTGGGCGACGGCCTCGACGAGGGTGACGCCCGGGTCGGAGACGTTGTGGTCGGTCCACTCCGGGGCGCGCTGCTGGATGTAGCGCTTGGCGTCGTCGACGAACTGCTGGAAGCGGCGGTCGTCGAGGTTCGGTGAGGGCAGGGCCATGGGAGGTCAGGTCGCTTTCCGGTCGCTTTCGGAGGTCGCTTCGGGGGCCGCTGTCACAGGTCCGGGCCGGGTGTTTCCGGCTCGTCGTGGGACGGGATGACGTAGAACGGGAACACGAGGCTGCGGGGGTTGTTGGTGCCGCGGATCGCGTAGCGGACGTCGATGTAGAGGACGCTCTGGTCGGGCCCGGCGGTGACCTCGACGTCGTGGACCTCGATCCGCGGCTCCCAGCGGTCGAGGCTCGCGTACACCTCGTGCTGGATGCGGCCCGCCGTCTGCTCGTTGACCGGGGCGAACACCAGGTCGTGGATGGCGCAGCCGAACTCCGGCCGCATCGGCCGCTCGCCCGGCGCGGTGGCCAGCACCAGGCGCATCGCCTCCTCGATCTCGCGCTCCCCGCTGACCAGGGCGATGCCGCCGGTCGGCGAGATCCGCAGCGGGAACGACCATCCGGAGCCCACGAACTGCTCGGACATCAGCGGCCCACCCCTCTTCTCCTTCTCCACTCTCGGACACGGTCACGGCATCGGTCACGGCATCGGTCACGGCATCGGCAGCGGAATCCCGTTGACGAGCACCTTGGCCGGGGCCGGCACGAGCAGGATGCCGTTTCCCTTGATCGTCGCGGGCCCGGCCGACGTCGTGGTGACCGCCCCCGCCGCCGTGACGGTGACCGCGGCGGCGGCCGTCAGGCTCAGGGCCGCCGCCGCGTTCACCGCGACCGGGCCCGTGAGCGACCTGACGTTGACGGGGCCGCGCCCCTCGATGCTGAGAACCCCGCCGCTGCTGATGGACAGCCTGCGCCGCGCGCTGAGCGTGAGGTCCGTGCCGGCGTCCACCGACACCGAGCGGCTGCCCGTGATGCTGACCGAGCCCTTGCTGTCGACGGTGATCTCGGTCTTCGTGCGGTCGAGGTTGATGACGAGCCGGTCGTTGCCCGTCGCCAGCCGCACGCCTCGCTTCATGCCGCCGGTCTGCTGGCTGAGCAGGTCCAGGCGGTTGCCGGTGCGGTCGGAGAGGGTGTGCCGGGCCGCCAGCCTCCGCAGGCCGTCGTGGAGCGGGACGTCCGGCACCTCCGTCGGCTTGTCCCGGCCGTTGTACAGCCCGCCGATGACGAAGGGGTGGTCGAGCGCGCCCCGGTCGAAGGCGACCAGCACCTCGTCGCCGACGTCCAGCGGGAAGATCGAGCCGCCGCCCTTGCCGCCCCACTGCACCACCCGCGTCCAGTCGCTGACGTACCGGTCGTCCAGCCACGGGAACTCCAGCTTCACCCGCCCCTGCCGGAGCGGGTCCTGCACGTCGGTGACGAGCGCGTTGGCCACGCTGGGCAGCCGCGCCTCGGCCTGCGCCCCACCGCCCCCGCCTCCGCCGCCGCCCGAGGCGAGACCGTACAGCGAACGCCACTGGCGTCCGCTGACGGTCGCCCACGCCTCGTAGTGGTCCCCGGCGCCGAAGAGGTGCCGGACGGAGGTGACGGTGTACTTGCCCTCGAAGGGCTGGCCCACGTCGGCGAGCGTGACCGGGACGCCGGCCCGCAGCTTCGGCGTGCCGCGCACCGCGATCTCCAGCTCGGCGAAGGAGGAGGTGACGTCGTCGGCGAGCGCGGCGGCGGCGTACCTGACCTCGGCCTGCCGGTCGTACGGGGTCCGCGTCTCCACCAGGGTGACGGGCTTGAACGGGGCGGTCGCCTGGCTCGGGCTGCTGCCGATGGCGATGCCGGGGTTGGCGGTGGCGGCGGCGGTGGCGGTGACCTTCCGCTTGGTCGTCACGTCCCAGCCCCGCGACTCCACCTTCTTCACCTGGTCGGCAGCGGTGACGGCGGCCCGCAGCCGCAGGATGTCCTCACCGCCCTTGAGGACGAACGGGGAGGTGTTGGTGCCCGCGGGCGGCGGGGGAGCGCCGGAGGCCGGCTTCGGCCTGACGAACTGGAACCTGCCGCGCGCGTCGACGGACATGACCATCTCGTTCTCGTCGGCGAGCCGCGCGAGGAAGTCCCAGTCGCTGACGCCGGCCTGGCTGATGAACTCGTACAGGGTCGTCGTGGGATCGATCCGGCCGATGGTCACGCCGTCCAGGCCGGCGAGCCGGCGGGCGATGTCGGAGGCGCGCTGGTTGCGGTACGCCTCCACCCGGCGCTGCCGCATCAGGCGGAAGCCGGCGTCGTAGCCGCGGATGACGGCGAACGAACCCGTGCCGTCGTAGTCGGCCTCCAGGCCGGTGATCTCGCCGGTCAGCAGCGGGTCGCCGGCGCCCCGCCCGGCGGCGACCGGGGAGATCCGCACCTTCACGCCGAACCGCGCGCCCACCAGGCCGAGGATCGTGCGCCTGGGGTCCCGGAAGGTGAGCTGGAACGCGGCGGGCACCCCCATGCCCTGGTCGACCCAGCACTCCGTGAGCAGCGAGGCGTGCTCGCGCGTCAGCACCTTGCCGCCGATGGAGACCTGGACGACGTTGGAGAAGGAGGGCTGTGGCATCAGGAACCCACCTCCTCGGCGGCCGGCAGCATCAGCTCGGTGCCGGTCCGCAGGTCGGCCGGGTCGTCGATGTCGTTGGTCTCGGCGATGACCCGCCACGCCGCCGTGTCGCCGTACTCGCGCCACGCGATCGACTGCAACGAGTCGCCCGCGACGACCCGGTGCACCCGCCGCGCCGTGAGGGCGCCCGACGTCGGGTTCTGGCCCTTGGTGTCGCTGGGGATCTCGTGCAGGTGCATCTGACAGGTGGCGCGGATGGGCACGCCGGTGGTGCCGAAGAGGGTGTAGGAGGCCTCGACGGAGGTGACGTACGCGGTGAAGCGCGCCGTGGAGAAGGACCCCCACTGGAAGACGACCCACGGCGGCGACGGCTGCTTGGCGGCCGTGCTCCTCGCGGTCGTCTCGCAGCAGGACATCAGCGCCTCGACCTTCTTCATCACCGTGTTGCCGCCGGGCTCCTCGGAGGAGTCGAGGAAGACCTCCACGCTCATCTCGCGCGGCTCGGGCCCCAGGTACTCGGGGAGCGAGCCGTCGCGGACGGCGGCGGTCGGGGTGACCGTCCAGTTGGCGCGGCGGGTGAGGGCCAGCTGCACCGGGTTGAAGTCGAGGGTGAACGTCTTGATGAGCCCGCCCGGGGTGGTGCTGTAGCCGGAGGGTGGTTCGTGGATGGCGAGCGTGGCGCGGACGAGGCTCTTGCCCGCGCCCCGGTTTCCCTTGGCCATGGCTGGTGCGGTCCTTCGTTTCGTTCGTCTCGGTCCGGCTCGTTGGGTCTGGCTCGTTCGATCGGCTCGTTGGGTCGGCTGGTTCGGCTCGTTCGGTCCGGCTCAGTCGGTGAACCCGTGGTGGGTGATCTCCAGGACCTCCGTCGCCACGGCCGGGTTCGCCGGGTTGAGAGAGGGTCCCTGCCAGCTGACCGGCAGCACGTCGATCAGCCCCCAGCGGGCGACCTCGGACCCGTCCGCCCTCAGCGCCCTGATCTGCGCCGTGGGGCGCGTGATCCCGGTCTGGACGGAGGAGATCCACTTGGCGACCTTCGTGGTGTCCGGGGTGAGCGGACGGGTCAGGCGGATGTTGGAGAACGTGACGCGGGTCGGCAGCTGCCAGACGAAGCCGTTGTTGCCGCCCTCCTGACGCTGCTCGATCTCCACCTGGGAGGAGAGGCCCTCGCACTCGTTGAAGTAGCCCAGGCTCTCGCCGTCGATGCTGAGGGTGAAGAAGACCGAGGTGCCCGGGTCGAGTTCCTGGGGCATCGAGAGGGACCTTTCCGTGCGGGTGGGTGGTGCGGGGTGCGGGGGTCAGTAGCGGGTGTCGCGGAGCCGTCCGATCCGTTCGCGGTCGAGGCGGAGTTCGGTGCGCACCAGGCGGGTGATGCGGCCGATGAGCCGGTGGGAGAGTTCGTCGAGCTGGCGGGCGGTGAGCGTGCGCGGGTCGAAGCCGCCGTCGGCAGCCGGCTTCTCGGGCGTCGCGCACGAGCTGGCTGACCCGCCGGTGGGCGGGGGTGTGGGCGTGGGCGTGGGTGTCGGGGCGGGGGCGGCCGGGGCGTGGGAGGGCGGGTCCGGCGCGCGCTGGATCACGCGCGCGGTGGGGGCGGGGGCGGGGGCGGCGGACGCCGCCGCTCGCGCCGCCGTGACCGTCCTCCTCACGGGGTGTGGGGCGGACGCACGGGAGACCGTCGGCATCGGGATCGGCGGCGGGGGGACGGGCCGGGAGAGGCCGGCGACCCCCACGGACGGCCCGCCCTTCGCCTCGACACGCGCACTCCGTTGGACCGCCACCACGGGAGGCGGAGGACCGGGAGCCCGGACGGACACCGTGGGACGCACGACGGGCCGCACCGGCGCGCCCAACGCGCCCGGCTCGGCCGGGGCGTGCCGCACGACGGGCGTCCGGGACGCGGCGGAGGCGACGGCGGGTCCTTCCCCCTCGGCCGGAGCCGGCGTGCTGGCGGTGGCCGACGCGGGGAGGGCGGGCCGGGAGGGACCGACCGGAGCCTCGACGCGCGCACTCCGTTGGACCGCCACCACGGGAGGCACGGGGCCGGGTGCTCGGACGGGTTCAGTGGGACGCACGGCGGACGGTGCCGCCGCGCCTGACGCGCCCGACGCCCCCGGGGGGCCCGAGGCGCCCGACGCCGGGGCGCGCTGCACGACGGGGAGCGCGGGCGCCGGGCGGGCGCCCTGGGCGGAGGGCGAGGCAACGGGCGTCGCGTCGGCGGGCGCGGCGGGAAGGGGAGCGCCGACGCCCGAACGGGCGCGGGGGCGGGTGCCTGGACGCTGACGGCCGGGATCGGCGTGGCGACCGGCGAGCGTCTGGATCGGAACGGCCGCGGCCGGTGCCGGACTCCCCACCGGAGAACTCTCCGACGCCTGACGCGCGGGCGGCGGGTTCGACGACGACGATGACCGGCTCGCGGGCCGTGGCGCCACGGGGGACGCGCTCGTCGAGGGAGGCGGGACCGAGCTCGCCGACGGCGCGTCAGGAGGACGCGGCGCGGCGGCGCTCGTCGACACGGACACCGCCGGCGCGGGACTCGGTGACGCGGGACTCGGTGACGCGGTCCGCTCGGCCGGCGGTGGGCTCGGCGACGGGAAGCCCACCGTCGGCTGATCGGTGGACACGGGCGCTGCCGAGGCTGGCGACGGGGCCGGGGCCGTGGACGGGGACGGGGTGTGGCCCCGTTGGCCGCCCCCCGGCTCCCGCCGGGGCGAGACGGGCTTCGCCTCGCTGCGCTGCACCGCGAGCGGTGGCGAGGCCGGCGGCACCGGCCTGCTCGTCGGAGCACCCAGGCCGACCCTGCGAGGCGAACGCGGAACGCCGCCCCGAGCCGAGGGGCGTCCAACCGGCTCGGCGGCGGCACCGGCGGCTGGGCCGGGGCCGGCCTGCGCCGCCGGAGGCACCGGGTCCGCCGCCCCACGGGGCGCCGCGTCACCGCGCCCCGCGCGACCCGTCGGCGGCGGCGTGCTCGCGGAACGCTGGACGGTGGGGGCGGCGGGGCCGCTGGGCAGCGGGGAACGGGGGGTCGCGCCGGGCGCCGCGCCGCCCAGATCAGGGGAGGGCGCGGTCGAGGGACGGGCCGGGGACGGGTCCGCCGCCCCACGCGCCACGGCCTCGGCACGGTTCGTGGCCGCGCGTTGGACCACCGCGCCACGGCCGGGTGAGGCGTCGGCCGGGCCGTCCGTGACGGCCCGCGCCGTGCCCGCCCCGGGCGCCCGCGACGGCCGCGAGGTCTGCGGCGTCTGCGATCGCTGCGATGGCTGCGATGTCGATGTCGAGGTCGAGGTCGATGGCGTCGGCGTCGGCGTCGGCGTCGGCGAGGAGGACGGCCGCGAGACGGACGGGGACGCGGGTGTCGCGGGCTCGGCGGACCGCCGTGCCGGTCGTTGCTCCCGGCCGGTCACCGGAGGGCCCGACCGCCGGGCACCGTCCCCCGCCCCGTCCCTCGCACCGTCACCAGCCGTCGACGGCCGGGCGGCGGGCACGTGTGGTGGGTTCGCCGTCGGCAGGGGGCGGGTGGCCACCGCCCGCTGGACGACCGGCGCTCCGCCGGCTTCCGCCGTCGGCGCCGCGCCGCCGCCGGTGTCGCGGGGGCCGCCGGTGTCGTCGCGCGGACCGACGGGCTCGCCGCCGCCGGTCCCGCCCGGTCCCTCCGGCGTGCTCCCCGGCCCGGACGGGTCTCCCCCCTGCCGTGCTTCCCGCCTTACCTCCCGGCTCGGCTCCGGCAGGAACGCCGGCAGGTGCCGGCGCTGGACCGGCAGCGTGTCCGTCACGGCCCTCGTCAACGAGCGCGGCCGTTCCGGCGCCCCGGACGCGGGCGTCACGCGCAGGCCCGACGAGAGGGAGGGCGCGGTCGGCCGAACGGTCAGGGGCGCCCGTGTGGCCCGGGCCGTTCCCGGCTCGGGCTCCTTCCGCGTCGGCACCACGACCGGCAGCGTGAACGAGGGCTGTTCGAGGCCCGCGACGGGCCGCCCGTGGCTCGTGGGCCGGCCGCCGCTCGCCATGCCGATCGACGAGGTGCCGTCGAGGACGGAGTGGGACAGCGTCCCGACGAACGAGGGGTTCTGGAACGTCGCCATCCGCCCGGTGAACCCGGCGTCGGCGACTCCCCGGCCCGTGCCGAGCGCCCGCTGGATCGGCGGCATCCCCGCCCAGGCGACCGGCACCGCCGCGCCACCCGACGACGGCGGCGGCGGCGACGGCGCGCTGGCGCCCGCGTCGGCGGCAGCACCCGCGTCGTCGCCACCGGCCCCGGCACCAGCACCAGCGTCGCCGTCCGTCCGCCCACGACCCCTGAACCTGTCGAGGAACCCCACCCCTCAGCCCTCCGTCCCGGCCCGCGTCACCAGGGACGCGATGTGCTCCGCGTAACGGCGGCGGTCGTGGTGCTCCAGGTCCAGGATGTCGTCCAGGCCCCAGTGGAAGTGGTAGGCGACGTACGCGATCTCCTCGTGCAGCCGGTCGGTCGCGTACGTCACGATTCCCCCAGGCGGCCCCCGCCGAGATCCACCTCGAAGGGCTCGGAGCAGTGCGGGCAGGCCACGGACGCCCGGGTGTGCCCCTCGGCGTTGATCTGGCGGTAGAAGTCCTGGAGGAACGCCAGGTCGGAGGCGAACATGCCCTCGACCACGCCGTCGTGCACCATCGGCAGCGTGCCCAGGCGGGTGATGACCCGGCCCAGCAGCACCACCGACAGGAACGCCGGGTTCTCCTGGACCCGCACGTCCCGCAGCGGGACCAGTTCGTCCCGCGCCGTGGCCAACCGCATCACGCCGTCGCGGTGGACCGTGCCCTGCTCGTCGACGTAGCCGCGCGGCAGCTGGAACGGAAACTCCGTCCGCAGCCGTCCCGGCGCCGTGTCGACGGCGGCCGGGGACTCGGGCGCGGCAGCGGCCGACGACTCCGGCCCGGCGGCGGGCGGCGGCACGAGCGCGCTCGCGCCTCCTCCCGGCCCCCGGCCGGCGATCGTCCGCCTCATCACTCGATGACCAGCTCTTCGAACACGATGGTCACGGTCTCGGTGAGGACGGCCGCCTCACCCGCCTTCACGGTGCTCGTGTCCACCTTGCTGCACCACGCCTTGCGCAGGTTGTACCGCTTCACGGGGTTGTGCTCGTAGTCCATCATGATGATCGTCGCGTTCTTGCGCGCCGAGGCCATCTGGCCGGCGATGGACTGGTTGATCCACTCGGTGAACGCCGCCGACTCGGTCATGCCGCGCACGACGGTGCAGGTCCCGGTCTTCTTCACGCCCGGCAGGATGCTGGTCGTCGGCTGGCCGTTGGCCGAGTTCTGCGGGCTCTGGATGGTGTCCTGCTCCATGGTGAGGCCGCTGACCTCCTGGAGGTACTCGACCATCACGCCGTCGATCTGCAGGCCGAAGCTGTGTGATGTGAGGCTGTCGGCTTCCTGGAGACTCATGCTCTTGTCTGTCCTTGCTACTCACGGGGTTGACGACAACGCGGCTGCGGAGGGGTGGGCCCGTCGGCCTACTCCTCCAGCTCGGCGCTGCCGCTGGAGAACTGGGCGAGCCGGAAGATCACGAACTCGGCGGGCTTGACCGGCGAGACGCCGATCTCGCAGATGACGCGGCCGAGGTCCACCGACTCGGTCGGGTTGGTCTCCTCGTCGCACTTGACGTAGTACGCCTGGTCCGGCTGGGAGCCGAAGAGGGCGCCCGAGCGCCACTCGTTCACCAGGAACGCCGAGACGTTGCGCCGGATGCGGGCCCACAGGTTGTGGTCGTTGGGCTCGAACACGACCCACTGGGTGCCCAGCAGGATCGACTCCTCCAGGTAGTTGAAGTACCGGCGGATGTTCAGGTAACGCCAGGCCGGGTCGGAGGAGAGGGTGCGGGCGCCCCAGACGCGGATGCCGCGGCCGGGGAAGGCGCGGATGCAGTTGACGCCGATCGGGTTGAGCAGGTCCTGCTCGCCGCGGGTGATCTGGATCTCCAGGTCGACCGCGCCGCGCACCACCTCGTTGGCGGGGGCCTTGTGGACGCCGCGTTCGGCGTCGTTGCGGGCCCAGATGCCGGCCATGTGGCCGCTCGGCGGCACCATGCGGGTCTGTCCCGTGGCCGGGTCGAAGGTCTTGATCCACGGGTAGTAGAGGGCGGCGTACTTCGAGTCGTAGCCGGCCGTCTCCTGGCGCCAGACCCTGATCTGGCGAGCGTTCATCGAGGGCGGCGGGTCGATGATGGCGACCCGGTCGCCCATCAGCTCGCAGTGCGCGATGAGGCCGAGCTGGACGGCCTTGACGGCCTCCAGGTCGATCGCGCCGCGCTGGTAGGCGGCCATCAGGTCGGGCACGGCGACCATCGTGATCTCGTCGACGGCCTCCAGGCCGCCGAAGCCGGTGCGGTCGGCGGAGTCGCCCAGGTACTGGGCGGGCCCCGGCTGCCCCTCCTCGCCGCTCTCGGGCCCCGTGGTGGCGGGCGCGGCGGCGGGGGCGGACAGCGCCACGGTCTGGTTGCCGGGGCGGGCGAGCTGCCCGGCGGGCGCCGCCTCGGCCACGGTGATGAGCTGGGAGCGCTCCTTGACCTGGGTGACGACGTAGGTGCGGGTGCCCTTCTTCGCGGTGACGTCGAAGGTCTCGACGGCCTTGCCGCCGTCCTTGACGATCAGCCGGAACCGCTCGGCGGGCCCTTCGCCCTCCGGGTCGGTCACCTCGACGCTGAGGTCGCCGGGCGCCGTGGCCGCCACCGTGAAGGTGCCGAGCTGCTTCGGCTCGCCGGGCGGCAGCGCGGCCGGGGCGGCGTCGCCCGAGCCGGTGATCGAGGCGGGGGCGGCGCCGTTCGCGGCCGAGCCCTCACCCTGGGGGGAGCCGCCGACGCGCACGACGTACGCCGCCGTGCCGCCGTTGTTGAAGAAGCCGTAGACGGAGTGCGCGAGGTAGTACCCGTCGGTGAAGTCACCGAAGGCCGCGACGTACTGCGTCCAGTTGGTCACCAGCGTCGGCTCGTGGAGCGGACCGCTGGGCGCGAGCCCGACGAAGGCCGCCACCGACGTTCCCACCCCCTCGATCGGGCGCGCGCCGCTGGCCACCTCCTCGACGTAGACACCGGGCGACAGGTACGAGGGCATGCTGTGCTCTCCTCAGCTCTCCTCGGAGTACAGGACGGAACAACTCCACCCTCGCCAGCACAGCCCCCTCTCCGAAACGTCCGCCGGTCTCTGACAGGGGGCACAGTCCATGCCCACGGGGGGAAGCCGGCCTTCCCTGTGCGGCCGGACGCGGCGGCCGGACGTGACGGCCGGACGTGGCGGTGGACGCCGGGGCGGGACCACCGCGCGGGCGGCGGGGGGCGGGGGCGGCCGACCGGCGGCCGACCGGCGCCCCAGCAGGGCAACGCCTCCGCCCCCCTGTCGCTCAGGCGTGCACCGAAGACTCCTGACCGGTCGTGCCCCCCGATCTAGCGTCGTCGTGTGAGCCTGTGGACTTCCCTCGAACCCGCCTCCGCGACCGTCGAGGCCGGGGACAGCACCCGCGTACGACTGCGCGTGCGCAACACCGGCGACGTCGTCGACGAGTACCGCTTCGAGCCCGTCGGGGACCTCGCGCCCTGGACGCGGGTGGAGCCGCCGACGCTGCGTCTCTTCCCGGGGACGACGGGGGACGTGCAGCTCACGTTCGCGCCGCCCCGGACGCCCGACGCGACCGCAGGGCCGAACCCGTACGCCGTCCGCATCACGCCGACCGAGCACCCGGACGCCGTCACCGTCCCCGAGGGCACCATCACCATCCTGCCCTTCACCGAGGTGCGCGCCGAGCTCGTGCCCGTCACCGTGCGCGGCCGCTTCCGCGGCAAGCCGAGGCTCGCCGTCGACAACCTCGGCAACACCCCGCTCACCGCCTCCATCAGCGGCCATGACAACGGCGACCAGCTCAGCTACGAGATCCACCCGGCCAACGTGCAGATCCAGCCGGGCCGGGCCGCGTTCGTCAAGGCGAGGCTGACGCCGCAACAGGTCACCTGGATCGGCCCGAAGGAGGAGCGGCCCTACACCCTGGCCCTCCAACGCTCGGGCACCGAGCCCGTCCCCGTCGACGGCACCTACCTCCAGCTCGGCGTGATGCCCCGCTGGCTCGCGACCTTCCTCGGCTTCCTGCTGACCCTCGCCATCATCTTCGTGGTCCTCTGGTTCGCCTACCGGCCGAAGGTCACGAGCGCAGCCACGCCGAGCGCACAGGAGTCCGCCGAGGTGCTGACACCCGAGCCCACCCCCACCCCGGAGCAGACCGAGGCCCCGCCCGAGGAGGAAGAGGAGGAGCCGTCCCCGCCGCCCGAGCAGGAGGAGGAGCCGTCCCCGCCGCCCGAGCAGGAGGACGGCGGCGGCGGTGGCGGTGGCGGCGGTGGCGGTGGTGGCGGCGGCGACGGGCCGCCGCCGGTGGTGCCCGCCAGGAACGTCATGCTGGAGAACGCGTACACCAACCGGTGCGCGGACGTCCCCGGGGTGGGCCAGGGCACGCTCGACGGCCCGTTGCAGCAGTCCGCGTGCATCCCGGTCGGCGACAACCAGCGGTGGCACCTCGACGTCACCATGCCCGACGCCGGCCCCGGCGGCAGGGACCTCTTCACGATCGTCAACGCGACGAACGGTCTGTGCATGGACCTGACCGGCCGAGGCGCGCAGCCGGCCACCACGCCGATCCTCCAGACCTACTGCAACGGCACGAGTGGCGACAACCAGCTGTGGTGGATCGAGAAGGAGGGCGAGGGCTACTGGATCCACAACGCCGCCAGCAACGACCTGTGCCTGGACCCGCAGTACCTGACCAGCGACGAGGTCCCTCTCATGATCTACGACTGCGTCGTCGACGACGACCAGGTGTGGAAGATCGTCAAGCCCTAGCTGACACGGACCCGGCTGACGCGCACCCAACTGATGCGGTGCCCCCGTCCCACGGCGCCTCGGGCGCCTCGTGGGACGGGGGCACCTCCGCGTTACCAGGCGTCCGCGAACTCGCCCGGCACCAGGCGGCCCGCCTTGCGGTACTCGCGGCGGGCGCCCTCCAGCAGGTCGTGCCCGGTCACCGTCCCGTCCCGCCCGGCGGCGAGGTACGCGGCGGTGACCACCGCGCTGCGTATGGAGCCGCCCGCCAGCTCGAACCCGGTGGCCAGCTCCTTCAGGTCCGCCTCCTCCGCGCCCGGCACGCGCGCCAGGCAGTGCCGCCACAGCGCGAGCCGCTGCTCCGCGTCGGGGAACGGGAAGTCGATCACCAGGTCGAGGCGGCGGGTGAACGCCTCGTCGATGTTGGCCCGCAGGTTCGTCGTCATCAGGGCGATGCCGTCGAAGGACTCCAGCCGTTGGAGCAGGTAGGCGCTCTCCATGTTGGCGTACCGGTCGTGGGAGTCCTTCACCTCCGACCGCTTGCCGAAGACGGCGTCGGCCTCGTCGAAGAGGAGCACGGCGTCGGTGCGGTCGGCCTCGGTGAAGACGCGTTCGAGGTTCTTCTCGGTCTCGCCGACGTACTTGTCCACGACGGAGGACAGCTGGAGGACGTAGAGGTCGAGGCCGAGTTCGGCGGCCACGACCTCCGCCGCCAACGTCTTCCCCGTCCCCGACTCGCCCGCGAAGAGCCCGAGGACGCCCCGGCCCCGGCCGCCGCCCGCGCTCAGCCGCCACTCGCCGAGCACCCGGTCGCGATGCCGGGCGCGCAGGGCGAGCTCCCGTAGCTGGGTCAGCGGTGCGGCCGGCAGGACGAGGTCGTCCCAGTCGACGGCGGGGCGGATCTGGCGGGCGTGCCGTTCCAGCCCGGAGGCGGACTGCTGCCGGGCGGCCCGCCGCAGGTGGGCGGCGGTCAGCGCGGTGCCGTCGAGGTCGGCCAGGGCGCGGGCGGCCCGCGCGGCCCGCGCGACGCCCTCGTCGCCCAGGTGGTAGGGGGCGACGGTCGCCGCCAGGTCGAAGCCGGGCTCGTCGCCGGGGGCGAGGCCGAGGGCCGCCGACCAGGCCGTCGCGTCGCCCGCGCCCCGGCGGGGCGCGTCCAGCACGAGCGGGTCGCGCCCGCACCACCGGGGGTCGTAGGGGCGCGGGTCGGTGAGCAGCACGGAGACGTCCCGCTGGTCCGTCAGCGCCCGCAGCAGCGCCGTCGGGTCCTGCGGCAGCCCCGGCACGACGACGGCTCGCCCTGTGAGACGGGCCTCGCGCAGCAGGACGGGCACGCCCTCGGCGGGGCCGTCGTAGACCAGGGCCCAGCCGGCGGCGTCCGTGCCGAGCGCCGTCGCGACGCAGGCGAGACCGTCGCCCTCACGGTGCTCGCGGAGGTAGACGACGGCCGGGCCACGGGCCAGGCGCGCGGCCAGGCCGCGGGCGAGGCCGTCGGGGTCGGCGGGCGGGCCCACCGGCTCCGGTGGCGGGCGGAGGCTCCCGGCGAGGGCCGCGTCCGGGGTGTCGTCGCCCAGCAGGTGCGCGAGCACGCGGTCCGGGACGCGCAACGAGCGGCTCAGGAAGGGGCGTTCGGGCTCCTCCACCTCCAGCAGCCCGAGCGCGGTGAGCGGCGCCACCGTGTGGAACCGGGCGCGGGCCTCGGCCTGGTGGGCGGGCAGCCCGCACAGGTCGAGCGCGAGGCCGACCGTCGCGCGGCGGCGGCTGATGTCGTCGTTGAGGTAGCCGTAGAGCGGCTCGAAGGTGCGGTCGAGGTCCGGGGCGAGCGCGATGAGCAGCAGGGCGCTGTCCAGGGTGGTGAGGGAGAGCCGCGCGGCGAGTGCGCCCAGCCGGTCCCCGCCACCACCGTCGCCCGCGACGTCCCGCGCGGAGGGCACGCCGGCCGGGCCCGGTGACGGCTGCGCGGCGAGCCGCAGCAGACGCAGCACCGCGTCCTGGCTCAGGTACAGGCCGCGCAACGGGTCGTCGGCCGTCGGGTCGTCGGCGGACCGGTGCTCGACCACCAGCGCGACGAGCTCGCGCAGCCGCGCCAGGCGGTCGAGCAGGGCGACGGCCGGCTCCGCGCGGGGTTCCGCGCCCGGCTCGTCGCCCCCGGCCGACCGCGTCTCCTCCGCCATATCCGCCGTCTCAGCCATCTCCGCCGTCTCAACTGCCTCATCCGTCTCAGCCATCTCCGCCGTCACGGGGCCCCCGCCCCCGGCGTCTCGGCGCCGCCCGCCGCGGCCACGCTCCTGGCCCGACGCGCCGCCGCCACCTGGCTGGGCCGGTGCGCGCGTTCCTCGGGACCGGCCGGGGGGTCGTCCATGCGGTGCGCCCGGACCATCGCGCCCTCCGTGACCGGCGGGCCGGCGTCGTACTCGGGGTATCCGGGGAACGGGGCGGTGACCACCAGGTCGATGGACGGCTTGAGTTCGCCGCCGAGCGCCGACCAGATCTCGGCCAGCGAGCGGGACTCGGTGTGGAGTCCGGCCACCGTCAGCGGCATCGACAGGCCCACCGCCCCCAGCGCCCCCGGCAGCTCGGACGGGGGCAGCAGCTCGCGCGGCAGCAGCGTGGCCAGCACGGCGGACAGCAGCCGGTGTTCGTCCTCCGTCTGCCTCGTCCACGCGGTGACCAGGTACGACAGCCGGAACCACCGGGGCGGCGGCCGGTGCTTGACGACGACGGCGCGGTCGTCGCGCACCGCCGCGAACCCCCGCTGGCGGCGGCTCACGTCCTCCCTCAGGTCGTACAGGTACGCGTTGACGGCGGGCGCGTTGCGCCGGGCCGCCCAGTCGCGGGTCGGCGCGTCGAACGAGACGTCGATGCCGGAGCCGGCCAGCGCCCCACCGCTGAGCAGTCTCCTGATGACCTCGTCCACTTCGTGAATCACGCTCGGGTTCCCCGTTCCTCTTCCTCTTCGGCTCGTGGCACTCTTGGCCCTCTTGGCCCGCTCCGGCCTTTCCGCCGCTCCGGCTTCCGGCCGTCCGGTCTCTCCGGACTCTCCGGCCTTCCGGCCTTCCGGCCTCTGGCTTCCGCCCGGGTCAGATGTAGCCCTCACGGAGGGCGTAGGCCACGGCGTGCGCCCGGTTCCTCAGGTGGAGCCGCGTGGTGAGCTCGTGCAGGATGTTCTTGATCGTGCGGTCGGAGTAGGACAGCTTGTCGGCGATCTCCGCCGTGCCGAGGCCGTCGGCCACGAGCCGCAGCACGTCCACCTCGCGGGGCGACAGCCCCGACGCGGGGACCCCCGCCCGGCCGGCCGCCATGCCGTGCAGCACGTTGACCTGGTCGATCAGCCGGCCGAGCAGGTCGGCCGGCAGTTCGCCGTCGCCCCGCGCGGCGGCCATCACCGCCCGCGCCAGGCGGTCCTCCGTGGCCTCGTGACGCCACACGATGGCGCCGATGCCGCAGCCGAGCACGTCGAGCAGCTTGGCCTCGCGCAGGGAGCTCACCACCAGCACGGCGCGGGTGCCCTCGCCACCCATGACCCGGCGCAGCCGCGTGACGGCGGCGTCGTCGAGGGTGTCCGAGATGAGCAGGGTCACCGTTCCTGAGCCGGCCTTCGCGTCGTCCCGGAGCTCGATCTCCGGGCAGCGGCGCAGCTGACCGAGCGCGCCCTCCCGGGAGATCGGGTCGGGTGCGTGAACGATCACCGGGATCCGTCCCCCGGGCAACCCGCGTTGCCCCGACCCTCCGGGGCGTGGGCGACCGGCCGTGGCCGTGGCCGTGTCCGTCTGTGGGATTGAGCTGAGCATCGTCCCCCCCAAGTCCTGTGTGTTCGCGCACCGGCGCGGGACCGTACGGCCGGTACGTCACAGGACGCTAGGTCAGCGGCACGCGCCCTGTCGTCCCACCACGAAGGGCAACTGCCTACCCCCAGGGGGGTAGCGATGGGGCCACCCTGAGGGGCAGTTCGCCTTCCCTACCTGCCCTACCGTTGACATGTGATCAATAACCCCAGAGGGGACACGACGGACCTGTTACTCGCGGGCGCGATGACGGTCCTGGTCCTCATCACGGCGGTCCAGACGGTCGACGGGACGGAGCGGACCTGGGCGCTGGTCATCGGTGCGCTGACCGTCGCGCCGCTCGCGCTGCGGCAGCGTGCCCCGGTCGTCGTCACGGTCACGATCATGGTGAGCCTCCTCGCCTACAGCCTGCTGGGCTACGGGGAGTTCCCCAACGGTGCCGGTGGGCTGGTCATCGCGATGTTCACCGTCGCCGTGCTGCGGCCCCCGCAGGTGGCGCTCCTGCTGTGGGTGGCGTCAGGGTTCGTCACCGCGGTCATGTTCGTCACCACCGACGACGAGCACATGCCCTGGTCGTGGGCCATGCAGGCGCCCCTGACGGTGCTGGCCGGGGGGTGGTTGCTGGGGGAGGTCACCAAGCACTGGGCGGCGCGCGCCGAGCGGCTGGCGGGGGAGGCGGCTCGGGCGGTCGCGCGGGAACGGGCCAGCATCGCGCGTGAGTTGCACGACGTCGTCGCCCACCACATGGCGGTCGTCTCGATGCAGGCCGGCGTCGCCGAGCACACGCTGGACAGCGATCCGGCGACCGCCCGCGCGGCGATCACGACGGCGGGACACTCCAGTCGCGAGGCGCTGACCGAGATGCGGCGCCTGCTGAAGCTGCTGCGCCCGGCGGAGGGGGAGGACGCCCGGGCCGTCGCCGCCGAGGCCGCCGACGCCGCCACTCCGGGCCTCGACGCGTTGGACGAACTAGTGAACCGGATACGCGACGCGGGCGTACCCGTTGATGTCGTGGTGACCGGTGATGCCCGCCCCCTCTCGCCCGGAACCGAGCTGTGCGCGTACCGCGTCGTGCAGGAGGCACTCACCAACGTGGTGAAGCATGCCGGCCCCGCCACGGCACGCATTGACCTGAACTACGGTGAAGAGGTGCTTACCCTGAAGATCAGCGACACGGGCGCCGGGTCGGGCACGGTCAAGAGCTCGGAAGACTCCTACGGGCTGCGCGGTATGCGCGAACGCGCGGCACTCTACGACGGCACGCTCACCACGGGACCCGCGAGGGACGGTGGATTCGAGGTCACGCTGCGCCTGCCCATCGGTGAGGCGGCATGACGACCCGCGTCCTCGTCGTCGACGACCAGGACCTCCTCCGCACGGGGCTGGTCACCCTCCTGAACGCCGACCCGGGCATCGAGGTCGTGGGAGAGGCCGGCGACGGCGCGTGCGCCGTCGAGCTGGCCGCCGCCCTGCGGCCCGACGTCGTCGTGATGGACATCAGGATGCCCGTCCTGGACGGCATCTCGGCCATACGGCGGATCCTCTCCGGCGCCGGGGAGAAGGTGCCGCGCGTCATGGTGCTGACGACGTTCGACCTGCCCGAGTACGTGTACACGGCGCTCAGGGACGGCGCCGCCGCGTTCCTGCTCAAGGACACGCCCCCCGGACGCATCATCGCCGCGGTGCACGCGGTGGCCGCGGGCGACATGGTCATCGCCCCCCGCATCACCCGCGAACTCGTCGAGACGTACGCCCGACACCACAGGTCCGCCGCCCGGGCCCGCCAGCTGGACACCCTCACCAACCGTGAGACGGAGATCCTGCACCTCGTCGGCAGAGGCATCACCAACTCCGCGATCGCCCAGCACCTCATGCTGAGCGAGGCGACCGTCAAGACGCACATCAAGCGCCTGATGAGCAAGCTCGGCCTCACCAGCCGCGCCCAGGCCGTCGTCATCGCGTACGAGTCCGGCCTCATCACCCCGGGGCAGCGCCCCGAGAAGGTGTGCCAGGTCTGACGGCGGGGGCGGGACCGCCCGCCCCCCAGGGCCCAGCCGGCGACCCGCCGCCCGCGAGGGCTCGTCCCGCGCGCACCCCGCCGACCCGACCGGTCAGGCGCGGCACGCGGAGACGAGGACGTAGCCGACGTCCGGGCCGCCGCCCAGCTGGTCGAGCATGGCCACCGCCCGTTCGAACTCCGCCACACCGGCGACCTCGACGTACCGGTCGCGGTGGCTCCGGAGCGCCTCGACGACGGCCGGGGCGGAGCGGGCCGTGTGGGCGCTGACGTCGTCGACGTCGATCGCGTGGAAGCCGGCCCGCGTGAGGAGGGACCGGTACGTCTCGGGCCGTGCCAGGGACACGTGGGGACCGAGAGGGGCGTCCCCCTCCGTCCGGTTCCCGGGCTCCTCTCCGGGCTTCTCCCCGGCCGGCGTCCGCAGGACGGGGTCAGCGAGGGCGAGCCGGCCGCCCGGCCGCAGGACCCGCGCGACCTCGGCGAGCACCTGCGCCTTGTCGGGCATGTGGAGCAGGGACTCCAGAGCCCAGGCGCCGTCGAAGGACGCCGTCTCGTAGGGGAGTCGCATGGCGTCGGCGCGTTCGAAGCGGACCGTGGCCGCCAGGCCGGCCGCGGCGGCGCGCTCGGTGGCGCGGACGACCTGGTGTCGACTGACGGTGATGCCGGTGACCCGCACCCCGCGCTCGCGGGCCAGCCGCACGGCGGGGGCGCCGGTCCCGCAGCCGACGTCGAGGACGCGGTCGCCGCGGCGGGGGGCGAGTCGCCGGACCATCTCCTCCGTCATGCGTTCGGCGGCCTCGGCGAGCGTGCTGTCGTCGGCGTCGTCCTCCCAGTAGCCGAAGTGGAGGTTGCCGTCCCACCACTCGGAGTAGACGTCGCTCAGGAGGTCGTAGAAGTCCGCCACGGAAGGGGAGTCGGGGGCGTCGTACGTCGTCACGACCGGTCGTTCTCCTTGGTCCGTGCTGCTGGTACGGGCTCGGGCTGCTGGTGCGGGGCTGTGCGGCGCGGGAACCGCCGTTCGCCGCGGTGCGGCACTCGGGAACGCGACACTCGGGGGCGCGACACTCAGGGACGCGACACTCAGGGACGCGACACTCAGGGGCGCGGCACGAGGCGCATGCGCAGCCCGCGCGGAGCGGGAAGGTTCAGCGGGGAGGGCCGTGTGGGGAAGCCGGTGATCGGCACGAGCCTCCAGCGGGACGTGATCGCCGCGAGCGCCAGGACGACCTCGACCATCGCGAACCGGTACCCGATGCACTTGCGCGCGCCGTCGCCGAACGGCAGGTAGGAGCGCCGGTCGGGCCCCCTGCCGGTCCACCGGTCGGGCTCGAACCTCTCGGGCTCGTCGTAGACGTCCGGCCGGTGGTGGACGAGATGGGCGCTGTAGGCGACGGACGTCCCGCCCGGCAGGGTGACGCCGCCCAGCACCGTGTCCCTGGTGACGAGGCGGGTCACCAGCCAGGCGGGCGGATACAGCCGCAGGGTCTCGGTCACCACCCGGGAGGCCAGCTCCAGCTTCGGCAGCACCTCGTAGCTCGGGGGCCCGCCCGCCAGCACGCCGTCCACCTCGCGGTGGAGGGCGGCCTCGACGTCCGGGTGCTCGGCCAGCAGGTGCAGCGCCCAGATGAGGGTGCCCGCCGTGGTCTCCGTGCCGGCGATGATGAATCCGATGATCTGGTTGGACAGCTCCTGGTCGGAGAGGGTGTCCGTGCCCGTGGGGCTGTCGGGGTCCACGGCGGCCATCAGGGAGGACAGCAGGTCACCGTGCTCCGCGTCCCGGGCGCGGCGTTCGGCGATGATGCGTCCGATCGTGTGGCGCAGCCGCCTGTGCGCCCGGTCCAGCTGCCGGTTGCCCGGTGTCGGCAGCCGGCTGATCAGGCGGGGCATGACCATCTGGCGGAACGCGCTCCCGAGGATGGCCGCGGAGTCGTCCGCGAGTTCCTGCACCACCCGGCCCGGCAGTGCCGAGGCGAACATCGTCCTCACCGCGATGCGCAACGTCGCCGCGGCCATCTCGGCGCTCACGTCGAGGGACTGGCCCTCGCGCCACGAGGCGACCATCTCCCGGGCCGTCTCCGCCGCGACGGCCCCGTAGGCGGGGAACCGGTCGGGGTGGAAGGCCGGCTGGCACAGCCGCCGCTGGCGCCGGTGCCGGTGGTACGGGCAGGAGCCGAGGTTGTCTCCCGACCACTCGAAGATCCGCTCGTAGAGGGGGCCGCCCTTGTCGAAGGTGCGGTCGTCGACGAGGACCTGGTGGGTGAGTTCGGGATCGCACACGACGACGACCGTGCTCGACCCCATGCGGATACGCACCAGGTCGCCGTGGGTCCGCAGCGACGTCACGAACCCGAGCGGGTCCCGGAAGATGGGTATGGCGTGCCCCAGCAGCGGCACCGTGCCCGGTGCCATGGGGAGCGAGTCCACGGTGTCCACGATGGCGTCCTCTCCTCGGCTGCCGTCGGGCGGCCACCGGTCGGCCGCCGGCAGGCCGTCGGTCGGCCGCCGGGTGCCGTCCGACCGTCCGACCGTCCGTCCGTCCGTCCGACCGACCGACCGTCTGACCGTCCGTCGCATGCGACGCAGAGGTGCTTCCCAGCCCGGACCCCGCTCCTTCTCCCTCCGCCCCGGCGCGCGGACGCACTCGCCACACGTCCCGCCCGCCCGCCCGCACCCACCGGGCAACGCGCCCCCACACGCCGTCCGCCCCCTGCCGGACACGCTGGGGCGCACCTCTCCCGCGCACACGAAAAGCAGTCGCCCGATGACGGAGGGTTAGCCTCGCCCGTCGCTGTCGATGCTGAACACAGACACGGCCGGGGCACCGCCCTCGGGCGTGCTGACCACGTCTCACCGAGGCGACCACCATCTCCAGCCCAGACGACCGACCGGACCGCCGGCATCGGCGGCGACGAGGGAGGACGCCCTGACCACGATGGAGACCACCGTTGGCTCCCGGGACCCCGCGGTCATCCGCTCGACGGTCGAGTTACTGATCCGGGAGTTTCTTCAGGCCCAGGAGCGGTCGGCCCTCGACCTCCCCGAGTTGGGCGTGTTCACCGGTCAGTTGCGGGACATGATCGCGGCCGGTGGCAAGAGGCTCCGTCCGATCCTCTGCGTCACGGGCTGGCACGCCATCACCGACCGCCCCCGCCCCCCGCGGTCTGGCGCGTCGCCGCGTCACTGGAGCTCTTCCACGCCTGCGCCCTCATCCACGACGACATCATGGACCCCTCCGAGACCCGCCGTTGCCGGCCCACCGCGCACCGGCTCCTGACCGCGCTCCACCACCCCCGGCAGGACGCGGAGACCCTCGGCACCAACACCGCGATCCTCCTGGGCGACCTCGCGCTCGGCTGGTCCTACGAGCTGCTCCACTCCCCCGAGATCACCGCGGACCAACTCGCCGTCGCCTGGTTCCAGCTGAACACCCTGCGCACCGAGACGCTGACCGGCCAGTACCTCGACCTCGTCGCCACGGGGAGCGTCACAGCGGAGACGGCCGCCGCCGGCCGGATCATCCGGTTCAAGACCAGCCGGTACACCGTCGAGGGCCCCCTCCACCTCGGAGCCTCGCTCGCCGGCGCCTCACCGGAACAGACACGCGCCCTGACCGCCTACGCGCTGCCGCTCGGCGAGGCGTTCCAGCTCCGCGACGATCTGCTGGGGATGTTCGGAGACCCGGAGACGACGGGCAAGTCCGCGCTCGACGACCTCCGGGAAGGCAAGTCCACCGTCCTGACCAGCATCGCCTACGCGAACGCCAGCCCCGACCAGGCCCGCGCGCTGCGCAGCCGGCTCGGGCGCGCGGACGTCTCACCCCGCGACGCCGAGGTCGTCCGCGCGATCATCACCGACACCGGAGCCCGCGACAGCGTCGAGTGCATGATCAGCGAGCGCGCCCGACAGGCCGGCGAAGCCCTCGCGGCGGCACCGCTGCTCGCCACGCCCCTGCTGCACGAGCTGGTGGCGAAGCTCGTGGACCGAACCGCCTGATGACCGATTCCACCCGCAGGAGGAGCGCGTTGTTCTCGGAGACCGGCACAGAGACCAGCACGGACACCGACACCGACACGGAAGCCGACACGGAAACCGACACGGACACGGACACGGACACGGACCTGGCGGCATCCGCGGCGGAGGCACTCGACCACGCGGTACGGCAGCTGGTCGCACGTCAACGCGACGACGGACACTGGGACGAGGGCCTGGGCAACAAGGTCAGCGTCGACGCCCACCACCTGCTGCTGCACGCCTTCCTTCGCCGGCCGCTCCCCCCGGAGGCCGCGGCGATCACCGCCTGGATCCGCGCGCGGCAGAGCGCGGACGGGGGATGGGCGAACTTCGCGGGCGGCCCGGACGAGGTGTCGACCAGCGTCACGGCGTACCTGGCGCTGCGGGTCGTGGGTGACCGGCCCGACGAGGACCACATGCGGGCCGCGGCAGCGCGGGTCAGGGAGCTCGGCGGCCCGGCGCGCGGAGGGGGATCGTCCCGGCTGTGGCTGGCGTTGTTCGGCCAGTGGCCGTGGGACGACGTTCCGGCCGTGCCCCCCGAGTTGGTCCTGCTTCCCGCGTCCGCCCCGGTCTCGCTGGACGACTTCGCGGTCTGGGCACGCTCCACGGTGCTGTCGCTGGCCGTGATCACCGCCCGTCGCCCGGTGTGCTCCGTGGACTTCGACCTCGCCGAGTTGCTCCCCACGGGCGAGGCGGCTCCCGGCCCGCGCGCCACCAGGTCGGCGCGGGCTCTCGGGGCGTACGGCCGCTGGGTCCCTGGGCGCGTGCGGCGCCGGGCGCTCCGGCGCGTCCGCGAGTGGCTCGTGGCGCGCCAGGACACCGACGGCTGCTGGGGCGGAATCCACGCGCCGACGCTCTACGCCGTCCTCGCCCTCCACGTGCTCGGCGAACGGGAGGACGGCGAGCGCGTGGAGCGGGCCCTCGCGGGTCTGCGCACCTTCCTCCAGGACGAGGGGGACGGCCGCGTCAGCGTGCGGTTCTCCCACTCGGAGGTGTGGGACACCGCCCTCGCCCTCCAAGCCCTCCAGTCCCTCCAGCCCCTTCAGTCCCTCCGAGCGCTCCAGCCCACCGGCTCGGCAGCCACCCGCCCGGCGACCGACCGGGCCGAGGACGGGGCCGTCGACCAGGCCGTCGACCGAGCCGTCGACCGGGCGATCGCCTGGCTGGTCCCGCGCCAGCTACGGACCCCGGGCGAGTGGTCCCCCCACCGACCCGGCCTGACCCCCGGCGGCTGGGCCTTCGAGGAGGGCAACGGACACTGCCCCGACACGGACGACACCGCCCTGGTGCTGAGGAGCCTGCTGCACGGCACCCGCGACCGCGACCCCGAGGAGGACGAGGCGCGCGAACGAGGGCTGCGCTGGCTCGCCGGAATGGCCGGCAGGGACGGAGGGTGGGCGGCGTTCGACGCCGACCCGAGGGTCTCCCGGGTGCGGCGGATCATGTCCTCGGAGTCGGTGGCGTACGTCGACCCGCCGACCGCGGACGTCACCGCCCACGTGGTCGAGACCCTGGCCCTCGCGGGCCCCGCCCACAGCGAGCCGGTGCGCCGAGGGGTCGCGTGGCTGCTCGCCGCGCAGGAGGACGACGGCTCCTGGTACGGCCGGTGGGGCTGCAACCACGTCTACGGGACCTCGGCCGTCCTCACCGCTCTCGCGGCGGCCGGCGTCCCGTCGGACGACCCCGCGACGCGACGCGCCGTGGCCTGGCTCGTCAACGCCCAGAACGAGGACGGCGGGTGGGGCGAGGACCACCGTTCCTACGTCGACCCCCGGTGGCGCGGCCGCGGCGAGTCGACGGCCTCCCAGACCTCCTGGGCGCTGACGGGCCTGCTCGCGGCCGGTGGGGAGGGAGCGCACCGCGCGGAGCACGTGACCCGAGGCGTCCGGTGGCTGCTGCGCAACCAGTCCTCGCCCGGGTGCTGGACGGAGGAGCAGTACACGGGCACCGGCTTCCCCTGGACCTCGCCGATCCGCTACGGCTCCTACCCCCGGGTCTTCCCTGTCATGGCCCTTGCCGCCTTCCTCGCCGCCTTCCTCACCGCCACCGGACGCTGACGCCGCACGCGCCACCCCACTCACCGCACCCCCTCCACCGCACCCCCCTCACGGCACCCTCACGCGACCCCACCGAAGGACACCCCGATGCCCCCCACCCCCACACCCACACCCACACCCACACCCACACCCACCCTCCCCCGTCCGGAACTCGACCGGTACTTCCCGCCCCTGATGCCGCCCGAGCGCCCCGAGGCGACGACGGCGCTGGACGACCACGTCAGGCTGTTCGTCAAGACCCACGAGCTGGCGCCGACCCCCCGTCAGCAGGCCGTCCTGTGCCACACCATCGTCAGCGGCGCCGGCTACGCCCGCATCTACCCGACCGCCGACCAGGCGACGCTCGACCTCGCGGCCGACGTGCTCGTCTGGTTCACCGCCTTCGACGACCTCCACGTCGAGCACGCGACGAGCGGCACGTTCGACGAACTCTCCCTGCGGCTCTTCTCCTTCCTCGACATCCTCAACGGCACCGCCACCGAGCCCACCGACGGCTTCGCGGCCGGCCTCGCCGACATCCTGCGCCGCGACTGCCTCGCGCCCGCCCACCAGGCGGAGCTGAGGATGGCGTTGCACAGCCTCCTCGTGGCGTGGCTGTGGGAGACGCAGCTCCAGACCACCGGCACGTGGCCGAGCCTCACCGCGTACCTCACCGCGCGCCCCCACCTGAGCGCGTCCTGGCTGGAACGGACCCTGGCCGAGCCCCTCGGAGCCCTGGAGATGCCACGGTCCGCCCGCCGGGACAAGGACTACCTCCGCCTGAAGACCGCCACCTGCAACCTCATCTCCTGGTGCAACGACCTCTACTCCTACGCCAAGGAGGAGCGGCAGGCGGGCGGCGTTCCCGTCAGCCTCCCCGGGCTCCTCATGCGCCACCACGGCTGCGACCTCGCCGAGGCGTTCACCCGCGCCTGCGCCATGTGCCACCAGGAGGCCGAACTCGCCGTCGGCCTGATCGGGCGGATGGGGGAGTCGTCGGTTCCCCAGCTGCGCGCGTACGCCCGCAACGCGGCGGTCACGCTGAGCGCCCTCGCCTTCTGGCACCTCACCATCGCCGAGGACCGCTACGCCCTCGCCGGAACCACCCACCCCGCACCGACCGCGCCCCCCAGCTGACCCCGACGCCCCAGGACCGGAGCAGACCAAACGACCGAAGAGACCCCGAGAACGCCCCAAGGAAGGAAGGTCAACGATGCCGTCTCTCACGGGGGACCACGCAGTCACCGGGGACCACGCGGTCGTCCTGGGAGCGGGGATCGCCGGCCTGTGCGCCGCCCGCGTCCTGACCCGCCACTTCGGCCGCGTCACACTCGTGGAACGCGACCTCGTCGGCCACCTCCCCGCGGGCCAGCCCCGGCGCGGCGTACCGCAGGGCCCTCACGTCCACGTCCTCGCCGGCCTCGGGGTCCGGTACCTGGAGGAGCTCTTCCCCGGCCTGACCGACGCGTGCCGGGCGGACGGCGCCGCCGACTACGAAGGCACCCACTCCCGCATCACCTATCACGGCCACACCCTGCCCAGAGTCCGCACGGGCATCGTCAACGTCGCCGCCGCACGGCCCTTCCTGGAGGCCAGGATCAGGGAACGGGTCCTGCGCCTGCCCGGGTTGACGCTGCGCGATGGCGTCAGCGCGGGAGCGCCGCTCACCACCGGGACACCGGGAGGAACGCGGGTGTGCGGCGTCCAGCTCTCCCCCCACGGCGGTGGGCGGGACGGCGAGTCCCTGACGGCGGACCTGGTGGTCGACGCGACGGGCCGGGGCGGGCGCGGCGGCGCGTGGCTGGATCGGTTGGGCTACGCACGGCCGGCCGAGGAGCGCAGCCACAACGACGTCACCTACGTCAGCCGGCACTTCGCCGTCCCTGCCGACGGGCTGGTCGGCGACACGCGGGTCGTCGTCCTCGGCCCGACACCGACGCGGCCACGCGGCATGATCATGTCGCTCCAGGAGAACGGCACCTGGGTGGTGTCCCTCCAGTTCTACGGTCGCGAGCGCCCGGCCGTCGACGCGGCGGGCTTCCTGGCGCTCGCCGCCACGGTCCTCCCCGAGACCGGGGAGCACGCGGACGTGCTGCGCGCTCTGCGGGAGGCGACCCCACTCGACGAGGTCGCGGTGCACCGCTTTCCCTGCGCGATCCGCCGCCGCTACGACCGGCTGCGGGCCTTCCCCGACGGGCTCCTCGTGATCGGCGACGCGCTGTGCTCCATCAACCCGGTGTACGGCACGGGCATGTCACTGGCCGCGGGCCAGGCCACCGCGCTGGACACCTGCCTGGGCGACGGCCGGGACCGGCTGGCCCGACGCTTCTTCCGCGCGGCCCGCCGCGTCACGGCGCCGGCCTGGTGGCTGGCGGCGAGCGGGGACCGCGGCCTCGCGCACGACGGCCCCACCGGGCGGCTGCTCGGGGCCGGCTTCCGCCGCCTCATGGCCGCCGCCGCGACGGACCCCGAGATCGCGGTCTCGGTGCTGAAAGCGATCTCCCTCACGGAGTCCCCGCTCCGACTGGCCCGCCCCCGCCTGCTCGCCCGCCTCCTCCTGCCCCAGCGCGGCTGATCCCCCTCCCGCTCCCGCTCCCGCTCCCGCGAAAGGACGAGCGCCGTGCCCAAGCCATCCACGAAAGACGCGACACCTCAGGACGCGCCCCCTCCGGACGCGGCACCTCCGAACGCGGCACCTCCGGACCTGACACCCTTCCGCATCGCCATCCCGGACCAGGACCTCGACGACCTGCGCCAGCGGCTGCGCCGGACGCGTTGGCCCGAGGCGGAGACCGTCGCCGACTGGTCCCAGGGCGTGCCGCTCGACCACCTGCGGGCCCTGTGCGACCACTGGTCCGAGGCGTACGACTGGCGCGCCGCCGAGGCGCGGATCAACCGGCTGCCGCAGTTCCGCACCACGATCGACGGGCTCGACCTCCACTTCGTCCACGTCCGTTCCCCGCGCCCCGACTCGTTTCCGGTGATCCTCACCCACGGCTGGCCCTCGTCGTTCCTGGAGTTCGAGCGCGTGGTCGGCCCGTTGACCGACCCGGCCGCCCACGGCCACCCGGCCGCCGACGCGTTCCACGTGGTCTGCCCGTCGCTGCCGGGGTACGGCTTCAGCCAACGCCCCGCCGAGCCGGGCTGGAACATCCGACGCGTCGCGGCGGCCTGGGCCCAGCTGATGGGGCGCCTGGGGTACCGGCGGTACGGCGCGCAGGGGGGCGACTGGGGCGCCCTGGTCACCACCGAACTCGCCCGCCTGGCCCCGGACCAGGTCGCCGGCATCCACTGCGCGGCGCCCCCCGTGGTGCCCGACCCCGCCGCGCTCGCCGGTGCCGGTCCCGGTGCCGGTCCCGGTGCCGGTGCCGGTGCCGGTGCCGGTGCCGGTGACCGTGACCGTCACCGCGACCTGACGCGACGGGAACGGGAGGCCGTCGAGGCGCTGGAGGAGTTCACCTCCCGCGGCTCCGGCTACGCCGCGCAGATGTCGACACGGCCGCAGACCCTGGGGTACGGGCTGGTCGACTCACCGGCCGGACTCTGCGCGTGGCTGGCGGAGAAGTACCACGCGTGGACCGACCGCGGCAGCCTCCCGGGCAACGCCGTCGACCGTGACACGCTGCTCGACACCGTGACGCTGTACTGGCTGACGGCCACGGCCGCCTCCGCCGCCCGGCTCTACTGGGAACACGCCGCCAGCCTGGCCGCGTCGGGCCCCTGGCTGGCGGAGCCGGTGTCCACCCCCATGGGCGGCTCGATCTTCCCGGCCGACATGCTGCGCCCGACCCGCGAGTGGGCGGAGAAGTCCTTCACCGACATCCGCCACTGGAACGAACTCGACCGGGGCGGTCACTTCCCCGCCCTGGAACAGCCCGACCTCTTCGTCACCGAAGTCCGCGCCTTCTTCCGCCACGTGCGCTGACCCCCGTTCACTCCCATGCTCGGGTGAGACGCGAGCCCGTGCCCGCGCTGTGGCTCCTTTCCTGCTGTCCGATCCGGCGGATCGCCTCCAACGGGTAGGGCGTCGCCCGACTCTCCTGCTGGAAGCGGCGGTAGAAGTCCCCCATCACCGCGGCGACCGGCGCGTGACGGGCGAGGAGCGCCGCCACCGCCGCTGGGGCGTCTGCCGGGATCACGCCCTCGGCGCAGCCGCGCACGAACGCCTCGCGTTCCTCCGGTCCGTACCCGTACAGAGCGACGGTCAGCCAGTTCACCAGGTGGGTGACGGCGTAGCACTGGTCGTAGGTGGTGCGGTGCTGTTCGAGGAAGTCGGCCTCGTCACGGGCGAGCTCGAAGCGGGAGGAGATCGCGAGGCCGTAGTCGGCGAAGAAGAGCCGTCGGCCGTCGGTCAGGATGTTCTGGAAGTGGGCGTCGAAGTGCAGCAGCCCACGGGCGTTCATGAAGGAGATGCCGGCGTTCAGCTCCTCGTCCACCATGGTGCAGGCCCGCTCGGCCGCCTCGTCACCAGCCTTGATCTGGACGTCCAACCAGTGGTGCAGGTTCTGCGGGATGTACTCCAGGAACAGCATGAGGCTGGCCGAGGACTGCCGGAGGCCCTCGATCCGGCCGCGCATCTCCCTCCCGCCTCCCCAGTAGGCGACGGCTCGCTCGACGTCGGCCAGCTCCTCGGGAAGCGGCTCACCCAGGTCCGGGAGCACCCGCCAGTGGTACATGAGGGGGAAACCCTCGTAGTCCCCCGCAATCACCCAGTTCGTCGTCATGGTGTGCACGGCCAGCTCCCGCCAGGCTCCGAACCCCGGGGCGCCGATACGGCCGACCCCGTAGTGGCAGAAGAGCGGCAGCCCGAACAGATTCGCCGTGGAGTGCAGGTGCTCAGTCCGTCGCTCCAGATCGGTGAGACGTATCTGCTTGACGAACACCGGGGTCCCGTCGACCTCCAGCAACACGGCCCTGCCCCCGATGCCGGAGCTCACCGACGGGGCGGCGTCCACGAGCTCACGCAGCCTGCGATCACTGCACAGCGCCAACGACGTGGAAACACCACCGTGGACCCCCAGCCGACCACCCCGCGACATCTCACGACCCCCCACCTGCGCCCCCAGCTCCCGCGCCCCCACATACAAACCCCCGGCAGAATCTGCCGCCAGCCTCTCACGCCGACACCGCACCTCCACCGCTCCGGCCTGCACCGGCCTGTACGGGCCTGCTCGTTGACCAGCCACCAGCGCCACGGAGGCTACCGGCCGGTCAGGTCCTGCGTGGGCCGACAGCGGCGTTGTCGGCAGCCGTGGCGGCTCCTGGTGCGCCGCACGTCCCGTGGTGGCGTCGATCAGCGAACGGCAGACGCCCCAGTCGATCGTTGCGCCTTGCGCCTTGCCCCTCGTGCCTCACGCGGCACGCCGCGAGCGGGGCGGCGTCACGGTCCGTCGACCGAGTGCCGCCGACACAGCCAGTCGGAGACGCGCCGTAACTCCTCCGGACTCTCCGGCGCGAGTGCGAGAAGGCGCTCAGGGCGGCGGAGCAGACGCCGGTGCGCGGGACTCACCTGGGCGGTGGCGAGAAGCCAGCCGGTGAGGGCATGGGGATCGTCGGGGGTTTTGCGCAGGGTGTCGCCGTAGAGCCGTATGGCCGTTTCGGGGGCGCCGGCGGCGAGGTGGGCGTCGGCGGAGGCGGGGTTCTGGGGCGGCGCGCGGTAGAGGGACGTCCTGGTGTCCGTCCAGAGCGTGCTCTCCTCGGCGACGAGGGGCCTGTAGCGGTATGCCGGTGGGGGCGGAGCGCCGGCATGGAGGGCGGCCGTCAGCGCGGATGCCTCCTCGTCGCCGCAGCGGAGATTGTGCAGCCGCCACTCGACGAGGTTGCCGCGCGCGGCCGCGCGTGCCCTCGCCGCCGTCTCCGGGGCCACGGGCTCGCGCAGCCAGCCGTCGAGGGTGGTGGCGAGCCCGTGGAGGAGGCGGCTGCCGGTGGCGGAGAGCTCGGCCCGGGTCAGCAGGGTGTGGACGACCAGCCGGGTCTGGACGCGCCGCAGCGCGAAGTGGAAGGAGGCCGTCTCCGGGTCGGTCGCCCCGTCCTTCATGCGGTCCCGCCAGAAGCCGGTGACGCCGGTGAAGGCGTACGCGCCGTGCAGGAGGCCGGTGAGGTGGCGGGGGTCGGGGCGCCAGGGCGCGTAGTGCGTCTTGGCGCCGTCGTCGCGCAGCAGCGGGTAGAGGTGGAGAAGCGCCCCGAGTTTGCTGTGCTGGAACTCGTGCACCATCGTTTCTGCAAGGGCGAGCCCGTTCGGCGGGCGCGAGATGACCATGGAGCCGAAGGCGTCCGAGGTGGTCGCGCTCAGCAGCGGACCGTTCGCGGAGCCGTCGGCGGTGTTGGACGGCGCCCCGGTCCAGGGGACGATGCGGCGCACCTGCTCGGGGCGGAGCCGTCCCGGACCGTCGGCGGAGGCGCGCAGAATGGCTACGGCCTTCCCGAAGAGCCGCCGCCAGTGCTCCACCTCGGCGTCGTCGAGCGGCTCGGGGACGATGGGCTCGTCGAGGTCGCGGTAGGGGTCGAGGTCGTCCAGCCAGGTCGTCGCGGGAGCGAGGTCGCGCAGCGGCAGCCACGCGCCGCCGCGCCGGGCGGCCTTGTCAGGCTCGGCGTGTAGCGGGCGGAGGGTGATCGTGTCGCCGCCGGAGGTGAGGCGGAGGTCGGGGCCGCGCAGCCGGGCGGTCGCGGCGGTGAATCCGCGGGGGCCGGGGAACCGGACGAGGCCGAGCGTGGGGAGAGACAGCCCGCCGTCCCACAGCGGGACGACGAGGTCGGCGTCCAACCCGGCCCGCAGCCGGGCGACGAGGCAGATCGCGAAGAGGTGTCCGGCGTCGACCCACAGCGGTGGGCCGTCCGCCGTGCCGTGCAGCCGCCGCAGCAGGTGCGCCGACCAGCAGCCCACCTGCGGGCTCATCAGCAGCTCCTCGGCGGCCTCCGGCCGGGACTCACCGGCCTGAGCGATCAGCCGCCAGGCCATGTCGGCGGAACCCAACTCGCCGAGCGCGTCCGGGCGCTCGTCGAGCCGGTCGAGCACCTCGCCCAGCAGCATGAGGCGCCGGGTGCGCTCGGCCCGTACCAGGAGGTCGACGGCTTCAGGAGAGCCGCCACCGGAGGCGAGTTCGTCGAACCAGCGACCGGGCATGCGTAACCGCCGGTCGTGCCCCGACGTGACCACCTATTCGGCCCTCCCCGACGGGCCTCCGCCGGCCATGGCGTTGCTCCGATAACGTCGGGTCTGAGTCAGTAGCCGCCCGTTACGAAACGCGGCGGGGATTTCCCGGAGCGCGGCGAGGCTCACCTCAGTCAGGTCCACCAGATCGGACTCGACATAATCCGGGCGGCCCGCGCGCCCCGACCGCTCCCCGTTGACCGGCTCATGCAACGTGCTCCCCCTTCGTCGGCCCCGTTCGTGTCCCGCTCGCGATCGCGGAGCCCTTCCATCATGAAGGAACCGGCGTCGCCTCGAAAGGAGGCCGCATGTTCCATGCTGGTCGATCGCCCGCCCTACGCCCGCCGAGGGCCCGCGCAGCCGTCAACGGCCGCCGCCAGGGCCGCGGCTCGCTCTTCGTCGTCGTCCACCAGCGTGACCGCGTCGTAGAGGCGCCACAGCTCGCCGGGCTGCCCGTGCAGGGCTCGAATGATGCCGATGAGGTCCGTACGCGGCTTGCTGTGCCGCCGCATCCGCTCCACGCTTCTGGTCCCCAACTCCATGACCACCGTCTGGCGCTCCTCCGGGTCGGCCATCATCGGATAGGCAAGCAGGGCCGCGAGCAGCGCTTCCGTTGGCGTATGGGCAGCCGGCCCCCCGGCGGCGGGTGGCGGCAGGTACTCGTTTCGCTGTGGGCTGTGAAAGGACAGCACCGGCAGCTGGGTAGTGCGGCCCTCGGCCCTGAGACGTTCGATCCGTTCCCGTGCGTGGCGGAAGAGGTCCTCAGGATCCGGCCAGGGCCCGGGGGTCTTGGCCAGCGCGTCGAGGACACTGTCCGAGAACAGGCCGGTCCCGCGCGCCGGGTCGTTGATGGCCCGCTCGCCGCGGACTGCGGCCAGCAGCAGCGCCTGGTGGTGTGCCTGGACGCGCTGACCGACCGGCAGGGTCTCGGCGGGCAGAGTGTGGTGGAAGCCGAGTCGCTCCTCGAAGGTCTGGCAGGCGTCGACGATCCAGGTCTGCCGGGCGAAGCCGGGCAGGGCGTCGCTGCTCAGGGACCTGCGCATCGACTCCAGATCGAGGTTGCGCTTGTCGGCTGTCGTGGCGTCCGCGCAGAACAGCCGGAGCCGCTCGTCCTTGTCGAGCACGCCGTGGCCGCCCCACCACACCCACAGCGCCTCACCGTGCAGGGCCAGGGCAGGGAGGCGGGAGACGAGGAGGTCGCGCAGGCTGGCGTGGTCGGCCGGCCGATGCGGCACGCCGAGGTCGACGAGTGGGGCGAGGCAGAGTAGGACGTTGCGTTCCGGCACGCCGTTGCCCAGCAGCCAGTCGCGGAAGCGGAGCGCGTCGCGCGCTGGCCCCGGCAGGTCCCACGCCGGCCCGGCGGCGTAGCGCTCGATGCCCACGACGAGCGCGAAGGTCCGGTCGGGGGTGGGGGTGGGGGTGTCGTTCACGGCAGTTGTTCGGTGATCGCACGATAGACGGCGGGGTTGGTCCAGTAGGCGCTGTGCGCGGCAGGGAACGGCTGGCCGTTGTCGACCTCGATGTCGGAGACCCGGCCGGGGAAGAGCTGGCCACCGACGTATCCGAGTAGATCCCGACGGTCGTACAGGTTCAGCCAGCGGGGCACGTGGTCAGGCAACGGCTCCGGATGGACGAGTCCGGGCAGCGCACCGCTCTCGTAGAGGAAAGGGCCCTGCGATCCCACCGTGACCAGCAGCTCGACCTGGGGCAGGGGCGAGGCGATCAGGGTGTCGAGGGCGATGATCCCACCGAGGCTGTGACCGACGACGACGACCGGCGGATTGAGCTCCCCGACCAGCTCGCGCAGGTGTCGGCGCAGTGGCTCGCCGCGCGCCAGGTAGAGCATGATGTCGGCGGCCGCCGGGTGGGTAGCCTCGGTCAGCGCCCGTCTGCGGCGGACCAGGTGGCGGGAGGCGAGGCGCACCGCGGGGCGGGCGAGCAGGGCGCCGACGCCGCGTTCGGAGCCCCGAGGTCGGGCGCCCATGCGTTCGGCGAGGGCGGCCACGGCGGCGTCCCTCGCGGTGCCGTCGGGTATGACCGGGGCGCCCTCGGCGAGCGCGGCGGAGAGGGCGGCGGCGACGAGGGCGCGGGCCAGCCGCCATGCGAGGTCCCCGTCGTCGGGCAGGGCGGTGGCGGCCCGGCCGAGCAACGGAGAACGGGAGACGTCGGCGAGGGCCGCCGCGAGGTGCCGGCCGGAGAGGCCGGCGCCGGCGGCGACATCGTCCAGTTCCAGGGCGGCGAGGAGCGCCTGGGGGCGTTCGGCGGGCAGCGGGGCGCCGGGAGGCAGTTCCTCGCCGACGCCCCCGTGGGCGGCGGCGAGCGCCAGCTCCGCGAGAGGGTTGCGACAAAGCTCGGCCCAAGCTTCCGTCTCGTCGGTGTCCGCCACGGTCTCGCCGATGCCGCTGCGGCTCCTGCCGTGTGTGTACGGAACAGAGAGGCCGCCGGCCCCCAGCGTCGCGCCGAGGTCGCCTCCCCAGTAACACGGCGACAGCCGAACGGCGGGGGCGAGTGCGCGGAGCCTGGTGGAGAACGTCTCGAATAACTGAGAGAACCCAGGCTCACGCACACCCGTGCCGTGAACGAACAGTGCTGTCGTCACTAACTCAACTCCCGTACTGTCCGTGGCCTAGAGCGGCATCGGCACGATGTCGCACTCGATCCGCCGATGGAGGCGGGCCGCCATCAGCCACGGATGGTCGGTGCCGACGACCCCGAGGAAGCCCTCCACGGCTTCGGCATTGAGGGCGTCGGCCTCCTGGACCTGTCCGAGTCCGCGCAGGTCCAGGGCGAGATTGGCGCGACAGGCGTGCGTCACCGGGTGATCGGCGCCGCAGGTCTCGACGAGTTGCGGCAGGTTCGCCTCGTCGAGGCTCCTGGCCGCGGCGAAGTCCAGCCGGGCATAGTGGTTGTTCGCCAGGCCCAGGCGAGCGGTGAGAGTGTAGGGGTGCGTGTCCCCCAGTGTGGCGGCCAGGGCCCCGGCGGCCTCGGTGTCCATGGCCTCGGCAGCGTCGATGTCTCCTGTGGCCCGCAGCGTCGCCGCGAGGTTGACCATCGTGACGAACACGAACGCGTGCTGGGTGCCCAGGGTCGACCTGTAGCGCTCCAGGGTCTGCTCACCCAGCTCACGGGAGGCGGCGAAGTCCCCGCGGATCCGGCGGTCGATGACGGCGTTCACGGCACAGGCCAGAGTGGAGGAATACCTGGGGCCGTACCGGAGGATGAAGCGATCGAGGGTCTCCTCGGTGAGCTCGGACGCCTCCGTGAGAGCGCCGTCCCGACGGCGGCACTCGGCGAGGTTACGGGCGGCGTTGATGGTGGCCGCGTTGTCTTCGCCGAACGCCGTGCGGTAGACCCGGTACGTCTCCTCCTGCATCAGCCGGGCGTCCGGGTAATCGCCTTCTTCACGGATGTCGATGGCCAGGCCGCTCAGGGTGTTGAGGGTGAGAGCGTGCTCCGGCCCGTAGAGCGTCTCGTACTGCCGTACGGTCTCCTCGTCCAGCGCGCGGGCCCTGGCGAACTCGCCGCATCCCCTCAGCGTCACGGCGAAGCCGTGGGCGGCCTGCAGGGTCCCGGGTTCCTCGGGACCGAACAGGTCGCGGGCGCGGCTGTCGGCCTCCTCGTCGAGCGCACGAGCCACGGAGAAGTCTCCCTTGTAGCGCAGGGCGCCGGCCATCTGCGTCATCGAGTCGATGAGGTCTTCCTCGGGGATGGCCTCCCGCCGGGAGACCTCGAGAACGCGTTCGTTGAGCTCCACTGCTTCGGCGATGTCTCCGATCTGAAGCGACATGAAGGCCAGGTGCTTGCCCATCAGCAGGACCTGGGTGTCCTCCTCGCCCGACTGAGCGTGCCATGCGGTCCACGCCTCCCTGGCCATGTCGGCGGCAGCCTGGTGCGCCCCCCAGTAGTAGAGGTAGAGCACCATGCTGATGATCAGCTCGCGGACCCAGGGGTCAGGGCTGCGGACTGCCCCGCTCGTCAGCACGTGGGGCAACAGGGCCTGGTAGTCGGGCCACTGGTCGGGCAAGGTGGGCGCGTCGGGGTTGGCGGAGGCGAGCAGCACGTGGGCGGCGCGGCGGAGTTCCCGCGACTTCTCCTCGTCCAGTCCCACGGCGACCACGGTCTGCATCAGCCGGTGCATCTGCAGGGTGCGGTTCTTGTGGTCGAGCTTGATCAGCGACAGCTTGCTGAGGTCGCGGGTGGCCCGAGCGAGCAGCACGGGGTCGCGCAGGACGGGGTCGAGCTCCGGGCTGATGTCGACGTTGCGGGTACCACGCAGCATGCCCAGCGGGATGGGCTCGGGCGCCATGCAGGCGCAGATCTCCAGCAACTGCCGTGCGGCGGGGTTGGTCTCGACCAGCTGGTCGAGAGAGATGTTCCACGCGGCGGCGACGGAGATGGGGTAATCCGGCGACGGGGCCAGGTCCAGAATGTCGGGCCGGCGCTGCTCAAGCAGCTCCAGGTACTCGTCGACGGGCATGCCGGTGGCGGCGTGCCAGGCGCCGGCCTGCTCGATGGCGAGCGGCAGGTCGCCAAGGGCCTCGGCGAGCTTGTCGGCGTCCTCGGCGCTCAGGTGCCTGGCCCTGCGTTGCAGCAGGGTGATGCTCTCCTCACGCTCGAAGACGTTGACCGTCAGAGGCGTGGCGACGCGTTCCCAGTCGCGGTTGCGCGAGGTGACGATGATCTTCCCGGGGCCACCGGTGGGGAAGTAGGAGCGGACCGACTCGATGTCCTCCGCGTTGTCGAAGACCAGCAGCCAGTTGTCGTACGGCTTGCCCGTGCGCAGCGCCTCGCGGACCGCGGGCACCGCCGTGTTGGCCTGCGGGCCGACGTCGAGGTTCAGGGCGGCCGCGAGCTCGGCGAGCGCGCCGAGGACGAGGCTGTCCCGTTCCGCGGGGATCCACCAGATGACGTTGTACTCGTGGCTGTGCCGGTAGATGTACTCGATGGCGAGCTGCGACTTCCCGACGCCCCCCATGCCGTGCAGTGCGTGGGGAAGGACCGCCGCCGTCTCCTCCGCCCGGAGTTGTTCCTCGACCGCTGTCAGCAGGCTCTCCCGGCCGGTGAAGTTGGAGTTCTTCGGCGGGACGTTCCCCATGACCCTTGGTTGGCTGGAGCGACGAACGCGCAGGGTCTGGGACGATTGGGACTGCATGATCTGGTCAGCCTTCCGGACTTCGGTGTCAGAGGGTGTGGCGGGGGTGGTGCTCGGCACGCGCACTCCAGGCGGATCGTTAACGTTCTGGGCTTCCTGGGACTTCTGTGCGTCTATGCCCGCTTCGGGAGCTCGCTCCTCGTCCGGGAGGGCCGAACCACCCGGTGTGATGACGGCGGCGCCGGCGGCGTTGGCGGAGCCGTTGGCACCGAGGGGCCTGGCGCCGACGCCGGCGGTGACCCGGGCGGCACGACGGGCGTACGGGCCCGCCAGCGCCTTCATCACGGCTAGCTCTACCCGCACCCAGGGCCGGTTCGCCGGAGTGCTCTCCGGCAGCGCGGCGTTCTCGGGGTCCTGGAGCGCGGCCCGCAGTCGTACGCCCCGGTCGCCCCCGCTGGGCAGATCGGCGAAGAGGTTGACGACCGTGGCCAGCTGGCTGCGGGTGCCGGTGGCGAGCAGCGCCTCCCTGATGCCCTCGGCGAAGTCGGGCCGCTCCTCGCCGCTGGGGCCGTCCCAGTCGATGAGTCCACCCATCAGGATCTCGGCCACGTGCTCGGGTTCCGCCTCGGGCAGAGCCCGGACGCGCAGCTCCTCGAACAGCTCGAAGTCGAACGGCAGGACCGCCAGATGGGTGGCGAGCCGACGCGCGGTGGGGGTGGCCAGGGAGAGGAACCGTCGCACGGCGGCGTCGGCGGAGCGGGACCCGGTCAGCGACGGCTTGCGCAGTCCGGGAGTCGGCCTGCTCCTGGCCAAGGTGCCCGCGAGAAGGAACGGCAGGGCGTGTCGTACGCCGAGTTCGCCGGCGACCAGGTCAGCCCAGACGGTGAAGGACGCCGGATGCAGGCTCAGCACCGGGACCGGAACGCCCGGCCCCTCGGCTGGCTCCGGCGGCTGTTCGCCCCGGCGCGGGTGGTAGCCGATCCGCGCGTTGGGCACACCGAAACCACTCGCGTCCAGTTCGGCGCGGTACGGGTGAACCGAAGAGCGGTGCCATAAGTAGGTCGGCAGCAGATGGACCACCGCGGTGGGGCCGTTGCGCGCGAGGCCCATCAACAGGTCGTCCGCGGCCGGGCTCGCCCATCCGTGAGCCAGCCCGTCGGTGACGAGGAGGTGGACGCGGGAGCCTCGCACGTCGAGAAGTTCCGCGGGGTTGCCTGCGCGGTCCCCGGACCAGCGCAGCCGCGCCCTTCCCTGCCGCGGCACCTCCAGCCGTACCGTACGAACATCGCGGAAGGCGCCGCTGCGCGCGGCCTCCACGACGATCGCGGCCACCCGGTCCTCCCAGATCCGCATGGTCGGCGCCGCGTCGACGAGCAGGACGAGGTCGAGGGCCTTCTCGGTGGCGGGCCGCAGGTAGGGGAGCCAGAGACCGTCGGAGATGCCGTGCCGGGCGGTGCGCTCCTCGTCCAGTTCGTCGCGGTCGGATGCGGCCACGCTGCGGGCCAGCCGGTGCATCGCCCTGGCGAGTCGCGGCTGCGTCGTGCGCCGTACGGGCATGGGCGGCCGCACGGGGACGTCGGCGTCGTACGTGACCGCCGGGATCAGGATCGAGGAAGGGGACTCCTCGCCCGTGTCGCCCAGGACGGGCTCGGATACCGAGACGGGACCGCGGACACCGAGACGGGGTGGTCGTGACGTTGACTCGTCGGCGGTCAACGACGTGCTCTCGGCAGCCCCATTCGGGCGGGCGGACCCCTGGTGAGGAGATCCCTTGGGGGACCACTCTGGCTCCAGAGGAGGGTCCCCCGAGCCCGCCGGAAGCGGAGCCAGAGACGCGCGGGCGGCCGCCAGCCAGACGCCGTCGGCCATCTCCCACCATGTCAGACCATCGCCAAGGCTCCCGTCCACCGCGTCATGGGTGGCGGGTGATCGCTCCCTTGGCAGATCGTCCATCAGCGGCCTTTCGAGAGGTCGCGAAGGAGCATTTCCATGAGTTTACGCCCGTCGGCGTCGGCCTGAAAACCACCCATCGAGGTCACGTGCACGGCGTTCAGGAGCTGGTCCACCGACTGCGTGCCGCCCTCCCGAATCCGCCGCTCGAAGTCCTCGACGAGTGCTTCCAGCCCTTCCGGCGGCCTGCGTTGCAGGTGGCTGACCACGATGGAGACGAGCTGCTCGCGACTGGGCTGACGCATCTCCAGTGGCAGGCAGCGGCGGCGGAACGCGGCCGGAAATTCCCGCTCACCGTTGCTGGTGATCACCACGACGGGGAACTCGCGGCACTCGACGCGGCCACCGGCGATGTCCGCACGGCTGTCCGGGTCGTCCGTGAAGACATTGACGGTGGGCATCGCGCTGCGGACCAGTTCGGGAATGTCGTAGCTGCCGTTCTCCAGAATGTGCAGCAGGTCGTTGGGCAGGTCGATGTCGCTCTTGTCGAGCTCGTCGATCAGCAGGACGCGCGGCCGTTCGTACGCGAGCAGCGCGGTGCCGAGCGGTCCGAGGGTGATGAAGTCCCCGAGGTACGGGGCGTGTCTGGCCGGCTGTTCCGCCGGCGAGGCGACAGGTTCCGCAGAGGAAGCGGGGTCGGCTGCGGCGCGCCAGGCGGCGATGGCTTGGGCACGGCCGATGGAGTCGTACTCGTAGAGCCCGTCGCGGAGAGTCGTACGGCTGACGATGCTCCACTGGAGCACTCGCCCGAGGCCCAACTCACGGGCTAAGAGATAGGCCAGCGTCGACTTGCCGACGCCCGGCGGCCCGGTGACCAGCAGCGGGCGGCGCAGTAACAGGGCGGCGTTGACGACGTCGATCTCCTCGTCCCGCAGGTTGAGTCGTGAGCCTGTCGCCCCCAGGCGGCGGCGGGCGGCTCGGTCGTCGGCGGCTGGCGCGGGCTGGAGCGGTTCGCCCGCGAACTCACGCCAGGGCGGCGTGGCGGGTATGGCCGGAGGTTCCCCCGCCGGCGTGGCGCCCGTCGCGTGGAAGATCCGCCAGGAGCGATGGGCACCGTTCTCCTCGCTGGCGGCGTGCTGCTCGTGCCTGTCCTCGGTCATGCCGATACGCCCTCTTCTTCCTCGTAGTCGACCAGTCTGAACGGGTCGTCGTACAGGAACGCCACATGTCCCCCGGGGAGTTGGTGCCCGCTCTCCGCTGTCGCCGCCTTGAGGCGAAGCCGGTGGACAGTGATGGGTAACTGGGCGGCCGGATACCCGATGACCATGTCCAGCAGTGTTCGCGCCTCCTGCGGGGCCGGATCCCGTCGATCCCACAGGCCCACGCCGATCCCTTCGGCGATGGCGGCCTTCAGCGGCTCCATCGCGCGCCCCTCGAGTGCGGGGGTACCCAGGAGCACCGCGGTCAACCGCTGGTCCGCCACGAGCTGGCGATGCCACATCCCCAGATCGTCCGCCGTCTGCACGTCGCCCGACCAGCTGTGGTGCCGTGCCACCGCGGACGCCTTGAGTGAGTTCCAGCGCAGCCGCCAACGGCGCAGCTGGGCCGGGTCGCGCAGCCGCATCCGGTCCAGGCTGCGCAGATGGACGTAGTAGCGCAGCCCTATCGGGACCGGATGGGAGCTGTCCGCGACCGTATGCAGGCCGGCCACGTCGTAGTTGAGCAGCGAGTACGGCAGGACGAACTCGACGTGGATCGGGCTCTGGTCCTCGCCGTCCCTGTCGGCGTCCGTCCAGAACTCCTCTCCTCGCCGCACCGCCCGCTCCACGGCGGCGTCCAGCGTGTCCAGGGTGACTCGCTCGATACGTCCCGGCACGGGCGCCCAGTATCCGACGGTCCGGTTGACCCAGTGCCGCACGTAGACGTCGGGCGAACCGTCCTCGGCCGGATCCACCATGACGATCAGACAGCGTGGGATCTCCCGGTCCGGGAGGTCACGCGCCTCGATCTGCTCACGGCGCCGCAGCAGCGCGGCCTGGGCCCCGGCACTCGCGGACCAGCTGTCGCACCACTCGCGCAGGCGACGACGGGTGCTCTCGTGAGGCGTGAGCACGGCGGTGAGCTCCAGCAGGATCACGGCGGGCGGCAGCCCGTCGGCCTGGGCGTTGGTGTCCAGCAGATGCTCGAAGAGCTCGGTGGTCGTGAGGTGACGTGGCAGGTCGAGCCCCAACTCGTCGGACAGCAGATCGCACAGCCGTCCCTCGTCCGTCCCCGCGTGCCCGGCGAGCAGGGCGCGGGCCGCCTTCACGTCGTTGTCCTCGAACGCCTCGAACGGCAGGAGCCGGCGGCTCGACTCGGATCTCCAGGCGCCCAGGATCCTCTCGCGCACGGTGCCCGCGACGTCGCTGCCCTCATGCAGCGACACGGCGTAGAGCAACGCCGTCACGCCCGGCTCAGGGTCCTGCTGTTCCCGTAACACCGCCTGCACGATGGCGACCGTATCGCTCCGGGCATCCCGGCCCTGCAGATCCACCGGTTTCTTGAGGAACTCTCCCACGCTCTGTCCAAAGAGCACCCGCTGGCCCGGGTCCCGGACGCAGTCGAGCCCACAGAGCTCCTCGACGAGCACCAGACGCAGCCGCGCCTGCTGTGACGGCCATCGCGGCGCGCTCAACGTCACCGACCACCCCCAGAAGCCAGCATGTGTCCCCCTCCTCAGTCGCCAAGTATCACGGCACCTCATAGCCAACTGGCAAGCTGACCCGGGGTCAAGGCACCACTCAACCCGCGTCGACCGTCGTGGTCGAGGACGACACACACCTGCCGGACGTCCTGGGTCCCGGTGAGGGAAGCGCCCTGGTCCGCATCGACGAGGACTTGGCCGAGGGCCCGCGGCGCGCCTGGCCACCGCGATGAACGCGTGGTCGGCGGGGCAAGTCAGACGAGCCGGAAGGCGTGGCGAATCACGCGCACATGCCACACGACGCGTTCTGCTTTGGAGCGCTGCGCTCGCCACCGGAACGCTTGCAGAACCGGCGTATCTGCTCTGTATCCTGCTTTTCAGTAATATCCTGTACGCCCTCAATCCTCAGTTCCGCGACGACAGTGGGGATACGTTCATGACGTCAGGTGTGGGGCTTTCCTTAGGTGCGGACGACCCGCGACAGGTGGGTCCGTACCACCTGCGGGCAGCTCTGGGGCAGGGAGACACGGGCTCGGTATACCTGGGGCGAACCCGGGGTGGCCGTGCCGTCGCCGTGAAGGTGATCTCTCCACAGCTTGCCGGGGATGAGGGCTTCCGGCGGCGCCTCACCGAGGAGTTAGCCGCGGTCGGTCGGGCCACAGGCACGGGCCTGCTGGAGACGGTGGCCGCCGACGCCGCCGCCGACCCGCCCTGGTTGGCCTCTCCGTACATACCAGGGGTATCCCTCGCCGAGGCGGTGCGGATACACGGCCCGCTGCCTCTGGGAACCGTGCGGGTCCTGGGTGCCGGGCTGGCCGAGGCGCTGATCGCACTGCACGCGGCCGGGCTGGTGCACGCCGCGCTCCAGCCGCACAAGGTGTTGCTCGCGGCGGACGGCCCACGGCTGACCGCGTTTGCCGCCGCCCGCGCGGTCGCTGCCGCTGTCCCCTCCCGTCCGGCGACCACGGCCGACGGCCGGTTCCTCGCCCCTGAGCAGGCCCGTGGGCACCACGTCGGACCGGAGTCGGACGTCTTCGCCCTGGCCGGGCTGCTGGTGTTCGCTGCCAGCGGGCGCCCGCCGTTCCGGGACGGGGCGGGTGCGGACGTGCTGCGTTCGATCGTCGAGGACCCGCCGGAGCTGGGTGGCGTGCCGGAGCACCTGCACGAGCCGCTCGCTGGCGCTCTGGAGAAGGTGCCGGAGCACCGGCCCAGCCTGGAGAACCTCCTGCGGCAGCTCGCCCCAACCGCGCAGGAGACCGCCGCCTGGCTGCCGCCACCGCTTGCCGCACCGGCCGCGGCCCCCGCCGCGCCCCGTCGGCGGGCCCTGCTGCTCGCCGTGGGCGGCGCGGGTGCATTCGCCGCTGCGGGCGGGGCGGCGGGGGTGCTGCTGACCGGCTCCGCCGACAGCACCGACGGCCAGGACGTATCCCGGCGTCCGAGCGGCGGCGAGCCGGCCCCTGCGGCCACCGGGTTGATACCCACCCACACCATCGAGCTGGGAAGCGCCGAGCATGGCACTCGGGTCGCTTACAGTCCGGACGGCGGGCAGTTGGCCATCACCCTGGAGGATCGGGTGACGCTCTGGGACGCGGACTCCCACCGCCGGCTCGCCGACCTCACCGCCGAGGACATTCTTTTCACCACTTCTCTCGCCTACGGTGCCAGCGGCCTCCTCGCACTCGGCTACACCCGCACGTTCACCCTGGAGAACTTCGCCACCGACCTCGGCGGCATCACCGCCTGGAACACCGGTGGTCGCCAGCCGCAGCGGGTCGCCCAGCTGGAGTCACCCACCGAAGACAAGGCGCTGCAGGGCATGGAGGCCGTCGCTCTCAGCCCTGACGGTCTGCTGGTGGCAGGGGCGCGCAACGCGCAGGACGCCATCGGCAAGGTACAGGTGTGGGAGGTGCGGAGCGGACGATTGGAGGCGGAGCTGTTGATCGGCGCGGGGAGAGGCAACACCACCAGTGCCGCCCGTTCCCTCGCCTTCAGCCCGGACGGCAGGCTGCTCGCGGCCGGCTGGGGCGTGGCGGTGGAGGGCGGGGTGTCGCTCTTCCGCACCGACAGCTGGGAGCCGGACGGTGAGCTGCCGCTGAACGACACGAACGCCTTCGGGGTGACCTCGCTCGCCTTCACTCCCGACGGCCGCACCCTCGCCGGGTCATTCGGCGGGCTGGCGCTGTGGGACGTGCCAGGACGGTCGCTGACGGATCGGATCGGGACGGCCAATGATGGAAGCCAGACCATCGCGGTCAGCCCGGATGGCCGCACCGTCGCCGTGGGCGGGGCCGAGGTCAGCCTCTACGACCTGGACACCCGACAGCGGAGGGTCACCGTGCTCAACGGCGCCAGCGACCTGGCATTCCGGCCCGACGGGCGGACGCTGGCCGGCTCGGTGATCACCTCGCAGATGCTCGCCGCTGTACAGCTGTGGACGGTGGAATGAACGGCCGGCAGCCCGCCGTGCACTCCCGTCGACTCGGTGCCGGGGACCCGCGTCGCATCAGCCATTACCGGCTGGTGGCACGTCTGGGCCGAGGTGGTATGGGGCAGGTGTACCTGGCCCGCTCGCGGGGCGGTCGGCCCGTCGCGGTGAAAGTGGTCGCACAGGACATAGCCGATGACCCGGAGTTCCGCCGTCGCTTCGCCGACGAGGTGAAGGCTGCCCGCAAGGTCGGCGGCTTCCACACCGCACAGGTCGTGGACGCGGGGCCGAAGGACGCACAACCCTGGCTGGTCACCGCGTACATCCCCGGCCCTTCCCTACAGGAGGCGGTGCAGGCACACGGCCCGCTGCCGTCGGGCGCACTGCGGGTGCTCGGCGCAGGGCTGGCCGAAGGGCTCGCCGCGATCCACCGGAGCAAGCTTGTCCACCGCGATCTCAAGCCCGCCAACGTGATCCTCGCCGATGACGGGCCACGGGTGATCGACTTCGGCATCTCCCGAGCGCTGGACGGATCCTCTGCCACCAACTCGGTGCTCGGCACGCCCGGCTACATGTCTCCCGAGCAGTTCCAGGGCCGGGACGCCGGGCCTGCCTCCGATGTCTTCGCACTCGGTTGCGTGTTGGTGTACGCCGCGAGCGGCCACAGCCCGTATGGCGAGGGAAACGGACTCGTCATCCAGTACCGCACCATCAACGAGAAGCCCGATCTGGCCGGGGTTCCTGAGCACCTCCTGCCCTTCCTGATGTCCTGTTTGGATCACGAACCGCGTCGGCGGCCCACCGTCGATCAGGCCCTGGCCGAGTTCGCGGATCCCTCCGGGGACTCCGCCTGGCCGCCTCCCGGGATAGAGGCCATGGTGCTTCAGCGGCGGGCTCTGGGTGCGCTGCCGCCGCCCGAGGAGCCCTCGGGCCGAGGTGGTGGTCGATCACGCATTCTCGTGTTCACGGCCATCGGGGTATTGCTCGCAGCTGCGGGCGCGTGGACCGCGACCGCTTGGCCGGACAGCGGGCGCAGCGGAGGAGCCTCCACGGACGCCACGGTCGCGGACCGCTCGATGGCCCCCTGCGATGTGCTCGACAACGCGATCGCCGAGCGCCACATGCTCACCGACACCGGCAGCCCCGGCGGCTACGACAGCGGCTCCCAGCGGGTGCGCACCTGCCGGTGGGCGACTGCCGAGTTCGGCGATCCCGACCCCGGCTACGAGGGGTACTTCACGCTCGCCTACGGCCCTGCCTCCCTGGAGATGATCCAGGAGAACCGCCATCGCTTCCCGACCGACCTGTCAGACCTTCCCGGCGCCGAGGCATACGCCAACAGCTCGGAGTTCGAGACCGCCTGCGAGGTCACCTGGCGGACTTCGTTCGGCCGGGTCTCGGTGTACGCCGACGAGCCGCCCAACGTCATCGGCGGTGTGGGGTGCGACGCCGTAGCCGACTTCGCGAGATCCGTCTTCCCGAAGGTCCCAACGTAACCTTCCGGCAGGCAGGCCTACCCCATCGTGCTGTTACGCGCCGACGGCACCTATGAGACGGCGCCCCTGTCCATTCCCTCCCGGCTTAGCTTGTCGAGTACGTTCCTGGCCCATCTGGTGCGCTCCGCCGCACACGCCTCAATATGGCGATCAACGGCAGTTTCCATGTCATCTTCGTAAGACATCGCATTTCGAGTGATCGCCGATCGCCTGATCGCATCGCTTGCCCGACGGAACGAGCTGAAGGTGGGATTTGTTCGGGAGTCGCTCATGCCGATATGAGCGAGATCCGCAAGCCGCAGCCGTAGTTCGTCGGAGTGGCGCACGACGTCCGCGTCGAACTGGTCGAGATCCAGACGGCTCTCCAACACCGCCCGATGTCCCCTGCGCAGGAGATCCAGCCATTGGTCGGCGGCAGCCCGAGCGGCGACATACCGACCGATGTCCGCGTTGATCTTGGCCTCCATCCGTGCCGCGCGCTCGCTTCGCTCCCGCCGCCGTTCAAGTTGCAGTGGGCCGAAATAAGCCACGGCGGCTCCGGCCACGGTGCCGATGAGCCCGCATATCACCCCGAATACTGTCGTATCCATGTTCACCCCGCTTCATCACGGCCCCTGGTCCTTAACGTTACCGACGTGGCGCCTCAGCAGTTCGGGTGCGTCCAGGAGATTTGAAGCTGCCTTCCCGGACGGCACCGGGCAGAAGGTGACAGGCACAACGCTGCAGCCGACCGCCTCGTCCCACCGGCCCGCTGAGCTCACGTCGTGGCAGCTTCGCGAGTGGAGGAGGGCCATCACCGCCGCCTGCGAGGTGCCGGCGACTCCCTGTGGATTGTCGGACGCGCGGCAGACATGAGAACGCCGGTACCCCGGACCTTCACGGGCTGGAGGTACCCAGGTGACAGGCTCGACCACGCCAGGGGCATGCTCACGGCCCTACGGCTGCCCCCATCCCAGCGGGCTGGACGTGCCCCGGAACCTCGATCTCGACGGCGACGGGGCCTGGCTGACGTCCGGTCGCGCGGTACTGGCGCATCTCGCCCATCAGCCGCCGCGGTGAAGCGCTTTGGGCCGTAGCCCGTCCGCCTTTGCAGTGCCGGTTTCGGCGGCTGAGGCCCCTGCGTTGTCCGGACCAACGTGTCGCAACAGCCGTCGTACGACACCGCTCGATCAGGACTGGTCATAACTGCAATACACCCAAAGCAATGTGTTCAACATTCTTCCGCATGCCCTCCGGCCGCGCTTCGCCATCTAGCGTTCGACGGAGTGCGACGCACCTACAGACGCGGCGGCAGGGGAAGGGTCTCCCCTCTCCCGTCAACAGGAGAAAGGGATCGCAGATGATCGACGATGATTTCATCATCGCGAAAGTTGGTGCTGGATTTGACTATCTCGACCGTGACGGGGACGGCGCCCTGACCGAGGCTGATCACGTGCTGATGGGCCGGGACGTTGCCGAAGGGCTCGGCTACGGGGCGGGCTCCCCGGAGGAACAGGGAGTCATCGACGCCTACCTGCGAATTTGGCGCGAGCTGCATCTCCCCATGGACACCGACGGGGATGGCAGGATCAGTCGCGACGAGTTCATCGCGTCCACGTCGTCGCTGGCCAACGACGCGAAGCGGGCGGAGGCCGTGCTCGGCGGGCTCGCCGATCGGATCACGGACATCGCCGACCGCGACAGCGACGGCGAGCTGGACCTTGAGGAGTACACCGCGTTCGTTCGCGGCCAGGCCCCCGGCCTCCCACCCGACGAGGTGCGCGACGCCTTCGGCCACCTGGACCGCGACGGCGACGGCCACGTGACCCGCGCCGAGTTGCGGGCCGCCGTCATCGAGTACTTCACCAGCCCCGACCCGGCCGCCCCCGGCAACTGGTACTTCGGCTCCCCGACGGCCCGGTTCTGACACTCACGTGACCGGGGCACGCCACGAGACGCGCCCCGGTCAACGAGGGCTCCTCCGGGGCCGCCACTCGGCGGCCTCGGAGGCGGGAGAGTCGCGAGAGTCGGCCGTCGAGAATGTTGTCGAAGACGTTGACGGTCTCCGGCTCGCACGAACCCTCACAGGTGGTTCGTTGGCTTTCGCTGCAGCAGGCGGTGCGAGGACCCTCCTTCGATTAAGGGGAGTGTTGGTTGTACCTCCTGTGTGATGATCGAGATGTGGTCGAGTACGCGTGGCCGGTGGGGGATTGGTTCTCTCGCCTGGGGCACGGATGGGCCGCGGCGGTTCGGGCGCTGCCGGTAGGCGCGGTCGTCTCGGGTGTGGTGGTCGGTCGACAGCCGTTCGGTGTCTTCGTCAGGTTCGACGACGTACCGGACGCGGTGGGCTTGGCGGAGATCACGGCGATGCCGCGAAGCATGAAGCTGCCCCCCATGGGCGCGTCGGTCACGGCGACTGTGATCTGGCATGCGGAACACAACCATCAGGTCAGGCTCCGTCTGACCGAGTGGCATGACTGAACGACGATTCGCCTTCGCGTGCAGTGCTCACGCCGTGCCCTCGTGTGCCCGCTGCGCGGTGACACAGCGGGGAGCCACGGTCATCGATGGTGAAGCGGGCATGACGACGGCCCCTGATCGTTGTGCTGTTCAGGGGCCGTTCGCTCTGGTGCTCGGCGGAGGCGGTGGGATTCGAACCCACGGTGAGGGGTTACCTCACGACGGTTTTCAAGACCGTTCCCTTCGGCCGCTCGGGCACACCTCCAGGGGCGCGCCGGTGGAGTCGTTGGCGCACGGAAGCAGCCTAGCGGGAGCGGCGCCGCCGTCCCTCCCCCTCCGGTGGACGGCGGCGCCTGGTGGAACCCCCGGGCGGCGGGGTGGGCTACGCGTCGTCGCCCACGCGCTCGCCGAGGACGACCTCGGTGGTCTCCTCCTGGCCGTCGCGCTCGAAGGTCACCTCGATGCGGTCGCCCGGCTCGTGCGACCAGATCTCGCTGATCAGCGTGGGGCCGCTGTCGATCAGGCGGTCCCCGAAGCGGGTGATCACGTCGCCCGGCTGGAGGCCGGCCTGGTCGGCCGGGCCGCCGGGGGTGACCGGCTCGCCGGCCTCGGAGCCCTCCTCGACGATCTGGGCGCCCGACACCATGGGGTCGGTGTTCACCACGGCGCCGATGATCGGGTACACCGGCTCGCCGTCGGCGATCAGGTCCTGGGCGACGCGGACCGCCTGGTTGATCGGGATGGCGAAGCCGAGCCCTATGCTGCCGGACTGGCCGGAGCTCTCCGGGGCGGGCTGGATCGCGGAGTTGATCCCGATCACGTCGCCGTCGCCGTCGAGCAGGGGGCCGCCGGAGTTGCCCGGGTTGATCGAGGCGTCGGTCTGGAGGGCGTTCATGTACGAGGTGGCGCTCATGCCGTCGCCGGAGGAGACGGGCCGGTCGATCGCGCTGATGATGCCGGTGGTGACCGTGCCGTCGAGGCCGAACGGGGAGCCGATCGCGATCGCCGCGTCCCCGACGACGACCTCCTCGGAGTCGCCGAGGCCGAGTGGGTCGAGGTCGCGGCCGGCGACGTCGGTGAGCCGGATCACCGCCACGTCGTATCCCTCGGCGCGGCCGACGACCTCCGCCTCGTAGCTCTCGCCGTCGGAGAAGGTGGCGGTCAGGGCGGCGCCGCTGTCGGCGTTGGCGACGACGTGGTTGTTCGTCAGGATGTGGCCTTCTTCGTCGAAGACGAAGCCGGTGCCGGTGCTGGCCTCGAAGCCCTCGCCCGCTGCGATCGTGACGACGCTGGGCATCGCCTCCTCGGCGATCCCCGCCACCGACTCGGGGGGACGGGCCTGGGCGTCGCCGTCGGACTCCTCCCCGGCGACCGTCGTGGAGCCGGAGGAGCCGTCGCCCTCGTCCGCCACGAGGTAACCGACGCCGCCGCCGATGCTGCCGGCGACGAGCGTGGCGGCGATCACGCCGGCCAGCAGGCCGCCACGGCGGGCGCGCGGCTGCGCCGGGGGCGCGGGCATGGCGCCCCACGGGGCCGCGGGGGGAGGCGGCGGGCCTCCCATCGGGGAGGCGGCCGGCGTGCTCCCCGGCTGGGGTGGCACGGGCGGAGGAACGACGGCCGGGGGAGCGGGGGAGGCGTGGGGTGGGGCCGGCGGGGTGGGTGAGATGGGTGAGGGGGATGAGGCAACGGTCGGCGGCTGGGGCGACGACGCACCAGGCGAGGCGGCGGGCCCCTCCCCGGCCCGCGTGGGCCGCTCGGCCTCCGGCCGCGGCGCGTCCTCGCCGACGGCCGGCCTGGCCGGCTGCTCGGGCCGGCTGCCACCCTCGTACTCGGTACTCACGGCTCTTTCTCCTCGGATGCTTCGGACTGGGTCCCTGTGTCTCGGCTGTGCGTGGGGCTGGCTGTGCGTGGGGCTCGATCTCCACGTTCTCGTGATCGCTGTGATCCTGCGCTCCGGGTGACCCACGTGACCCACGTGATCCGCGTGGATCACGTGACGTCGGAGAACTCCGGGGTCTCCGAGAGCCTCGGATCAGACAGCTGCGCGAACGAACGTGTGAGCAGTCTTTCCCATGGTCTGTCAGGCGGGCGTAAAACCCGGCCGCCTCTCCCGTCCCCGCGTCACCGGGATGGCACCATGACGCGATGAGCCACGCGACGCGCCACGCGACACCGCGCGGAATCCCCCACCGTATCCCGGTCATCGCCCATCGCGGCGCCTCGGAGGACGCGCCCGAGCACAGCCTGGCCGCCTACCGCAGGGCCATCGCCGACGGCGCGGACGCCCTGGAGTGTGACGTGCGGCTCACCGCCGACGGCCACCTGGTCTGCGTGCACGACCGTCGTGTGGACCGTACCTCCAACGGCCGGGGGGCCGTCGCCTCGCTGGAACTGGCCGAGCTGGCGGAGCTCGACTTCGGCTCCTGGAAGACGCCCTCGGGCCGCCCCGAGACGCCCGACAGCACGGCGGACGAGCCGGCCGGCCGCGGCCCGGACCGGCACGACGCCGGGACCGACGAGCCGGTGACCGTTCTCACCCTGGAACGGCTGCTGCGCCTGGTCGCCGAGGCCGACCGCCCGGTCGGTCTGGCCATCGAGACCAAGCACCCCACCCGCTGGGCCGGCCGCGTGGAGGAGCGGCTGCTGGAGCTGCTGGCCGCGCACCCGCTTCCCGGCCGGGTGCGGATCATGAGCTTCTCGGCCCGTTCCCTGCTCCGCGTCAGGCGGGCCGCCCCACACCTGGAGACGGTGTACCTGATGCAGTTCCTCCTGCCGCGGCACCGCTCGGGGCGGCTGCCGGCCGCCGCGGAGATCGCCGGCCCGAGCATCCGCATCCTGCGCCGTGATCCCGACTACGTCGCCCGCGCCCACCGCGCCGGTCACGAGGTGCACGTGTGGACCGTGGACGAGCCGGCCGACGTCGAGTTCTGCGCGAGCCTCGGCGTGGACGCCGTGATCACCAACCGGCCCCGGACCGTGCGGGAACAGCTCGCCCGTCTCCACGCGGAGTGACGACGCCGCCCCGCTCGTTGCTCACGCGCAGTGACAACGCGGGGGGCCGGGGGCGTGACGAGGGAGTGGGGACCGGGGCGGCGGAGGGGCTGCGTGCGGTGATCCGCACGGGTTCGATCAACAGGGAGTGACCACGGCGCCCCATCCTCGCCGCGGCCGCCTCGACACCCCTTCGACACGGGCTCGACACCCCGTCGACACCGCGTGGACACCGGCTCCGACGCGGATGCGCGCCATCCCCACGTACCTGCTTTCTGGATGATTCGGCCATCGGCATATGCCTGGGAAGGAATATGCCTGAATCTCACAGGCCGTACCGTCACGCGTTCGACGCGTATCGGAACATTACGACTCCGTCAACAGATCCGGCACCACCGGTTTCCGCCCCAGGTGGTGAGGGCATCGAACCCATGGCGTGGGGCAAAGGAGGTCTCGGGGGTGGCGTTGGTGGTTACACAACAAGTACCGACGTCGTCGTCCATGTCGGTGCCCCACGGCCCGTCCGGGGTAGGCACCGCTCGACGGCGACTGCGCGCGGAGCTGCGCGGCTGCGGCACGTCGGAGGCGCTCATCGACGACGCGGCTCTCGTCCTGTCCGAGCTGCTGAGCAACGCGTACCGTCACGCCCGCCCCCTCGGCGGCGGCCACCTGGTCAACGCGTCCTGGAGTCGGGGTGCCGACGGCGCGGTCACCATCGCGGTCACGGACGGTGGCGGCCCGACGTTGCCGCGGCCCGCGTCCCCCTCCGTCACAGCCCGTGGCGGCCGGGGCCTGACGATCATCACCACCCTCGCCCGCGACTGGGGCGTGCGCGCCTCCGAGCCGTCCGGCGAGGTCACCGTCTGGGCGGTGCTGCCGACCGACGAGCGGCCCTGAGCCACCCGACACGCGTTGCTCGCCCCTCGCCCGGACGGGTCGCGCCACCGCCCGCACCGCCGCGTGAGCCCCCCCTCCGGCCGTGGTCCTCGCACTCCACGGACTGGTCTTCCCTCCACGCCGCGGGCCCGCACCCGCCGCGCCCTCACACCTCGCCCCCGCACGGCCGCCGGGACGGCTCACGCGGTGGTGCCGAGGCCGTGCGGGAGTTGATGCGGGAGTTGGTCTGACGCGGCGGCCCGGCGAGAGCTACGCTCGCGGGACGCGCGTCCGTGTTCTCGCCGCCCACACCTCGTCGCGAGACCCGCGAAAGACCGGCCAGACCGGCCGTAGCAGCGAAAACGGCGAGAACAGCGAGAACGGCGAGACCAACAGGGCCACAGCCCACCCCAGCCCACCCGCAGCGACAAGCACCAGCAGCAGGAGATCCACCGCATGGCCACAAAGCGCCGCCCCCGCACCCAGTCCAGCGCCCCGGCCGCCCCACGGCCCGCCGCCGACGGTGAGATCCCCGTCGTCGGCGCGCGCGAGCCCTGCCCCTGCGGCTCGGGCCGCCGGTACAAGGCATGTCACGGCCGGGCGGCCGCGCAGGCCGCGACGGAGTTGGTGCGCCGGCCCTTCGAAGGGCTGCCCGGCGAGTGCGACTGGGTCGCGCTGCGCGAGCTCGTTCCCGCCGCCACCGCGCCGCTCACCCTCCGCGACGGCCTGCCGGAGGACGTGCCCTCCCTGACGCTGGCCACGGTGCTGCCCATGGCCTGGCCCGCGCTGCGCCGTGACGACGGCACGGTCCTGCTCGGGCTGCAGAACGACACCCCCACCGGGGACCTCAGCCGCGACCTGGCCGCCGTGCTGACCGACTCCCTGACCGCCACGCCCGGCAGCCCGGTCGCCGCCGGCCGCACCAGCTCCGACGGGCCCCGGCTCCAGGACGTCCTCGACCCCGAGGCGCCCTTCGTTCCCACCGTCCACGAGGGCTTCGAGTTCTGGCTGGACGACGCCGAGAAGGCGACGGGAGAGGTGGCGGCCTCCCTCGAACGGGCGAACGCGGCGGCCGTGCCGACCAGCCGCCTGACCGGCGTCGAGGCCGCGTACTGGTGCCAGACGCCCACCAAGAACCACCTGCGCTGGGTCATGCCGCACCCCGAGGAGGCGTTGCTCGACGCCCTGGCGCGGCTGCACGCGGCCGGCGCCGCGACGCTGGGCGACGAGACGCGGCTGGCCGGATCGTTCCGCGCCCACGGCCTGATCGTTCCCGTCTGGGACCTGCCCGGTGCCATGGGCGCCGAGGAGTGCGAGAAGCCGGCGGCGGCGTTCGCCGAGCGGCTGGCGGAGGCGCTCGGCGCCGCCACGCCCCTCACGTCGGAGGAACGGCGCGCGCGGAGCGGACTCACCAACCGTCAGATCACCCTGAGCTGAGTCCTCCGTCCCGCGTTCGGGCCCGGTTCCGCGTTCTGCGGCCCGGGCCCGAACGCGGGAGTCACGACGCGTGATTCCGGTCACAAGTCACCCCGTGGAAGGCCCCGTTTGGCCGTGGCCGGGCGGGGTGGGATTTGCGAATCCCTGAGGACTTGTTACCGTCGGAGATGAGCCCGGTCGCTGGTGCATCCCCCGTCGCCAGCGATCGGGTTCTTTGCTGTGCTCCTTCGGGTGGGCCGCCGGCCGCACGCGGTCACGCGCTCGCGCGCGCCACAGACGTGCGGCCGACGTACGGCCAGGCCGGTCACGGCTCTCGCGTCACGGCCACCGCGTCACAGCTGTCGTTCGCTGTACGCGCTGAGGTTGGCGGCGCCCTCGATCACCACGTCCAGCAGCCACTCGGCCCGGGGCAGCATCACCCGCCCCTGCCGCAGCTCGGGCTGGCGCGCCCACCGCACGCGGCCCGCGCCCGTGCGGGAGGACGGCATCGGCAGGTAGCCACCCGGGCCGTGGAAGCGCAGCGCCGTCGGCACCCGCTCCTCCCGCGCGATGAGTGCCTCGCCCAGCTCGGGCAGCTCGTAGGGCCGCACCAGCAGCGCCCAGCGCGACGGCCCGGCCACCACGGGCCCGGTCCGCACCCCCCGCCGGTCCAGCTCCTCCACGGCCCACACGGCCGCCGCGACGGGCAGGCTCACCGCGCACGGCGCCGCGCCGCCCGTGGCCAGCAGCACCGGTGCCTCCGGCCGCCGCTCCCACCACCAGCCCACCATGCGCACGTCGCGCGTGGCGGCCAGCAGCCGTGGGTCGTGGGGGTGCGCGCCGGGCACCGGGCAGGAGCGGCCGGCGGGGCAACGGCAGCCGGTGTCCCGGTCGGGCTCGGCGCCGGGGACGACCGGCCATCCCCACTGGCCGGCGCACCGCAGCGCCGTCTCGCGCCGCTCGCGGGCCTCCCTGTGCTCCCGCGACTCGCGGGGCTGCTCCTGGCTGTCCCCGGGCCCCCCGGACTCCCGGGACCTCCGGGAGTCCCGTGCCCCCTGGCCGTCCCGCGACTCCCGCGGGTCGCCGCCCGTCCCGCGCGCGTCCCCGGTCGTGTGGGTCGCGTGCCGCTCCCGGGGTCCGTCGCCGTCGCGTCCCCGCTCCCGGCCCTGCTTCCGGCTGTGCTCCCGTTCCCTCTCCGGGCCGCGGCCCCGGGCCGCCACCCCGTCGTGTGCCGCCTCTCCGTGCGCGTCACCCGCGCCGGACCGCCCGTGCTCCCCGTTTCCGAGCTTTCCCAGGATCTCGCGCATCGGCGCTCGTTCCTTTCCCTCGCGTCCGCGGTCCGGCTCACCCTGCCGACCCGTTCACACCACGTGGAACCTAGATCACTGTTCGCGGTGGCTCGCACACCGCTGCGCCAGAGCGGCGCCGGGGCCGGTCGTGGACCGGCGTGGCCGAAGGTCGCCTGGCCGGCCCGCCCGTTCGGTAGGACGCCGAAACGCGGCGAGCCGTTCCGCTCTGTACCTACCGAGTCCGTTGCCACCGGTTTGTACCGACCGGTGCGTGCCCCACGGTCTTGTACCCCCGATCGTGCGGAGCACCCCAGGGACCCTGCGGCGAAACGGACCCGCTCAGGCCAGGCCTGATTCTCCAGCCGCCCGGCGCGAGCCACCGAGCCAGCGTCTCAGTCGATCGCGCGTCGGACGGCCCACTGGCCCTTTTCGGCCAAGATTTCCCCAACGTCGCCCGCCCCGGCCTGTCGCTCCCCCGAGACCCGCGTCGCGTGGGCATCATCCAGACCACACGGGACATCACAGGCACGACATGGGGTGCGCGATGCTGATGTGGGACAGGTACCACGGCCGGGGCCCGCAGGCATGACCACCCCGCCAACGCCGAAAGTGGCCGGAATCAGCCCGGCGCTCCTGGGCGCGACCCAGAATCCTTCGCCCTCGCACAGGACGCCTCACGACCCAACGCGGCACGGCACGGCGCGTCCGGTGTCGGTCCCGGGCGGCATCCACGAACGCGTCGCCGCCTTCACCTCCGAGCTCAGCACCCTGCACGACCTCACGGACCGCCTCAGCCGCACCAACAGCCTCACGGACGCGCTCCACGAGACGCTCCGCGCCGGCGCCACGCTCCTGGGCGCCCAGCGTGGCCTGCTCAACCTGCGCCCCTCCGACGGGCTCGGCCCTCACCGCGTCGTCGGCCTCGGCCTCAGCCACGCCGAACTCGGCCACCTCGACACCGTGCCGCCCCACGACGCGCCCCACACCCGCCTGCTGCGCGACGACGCCGCCGGCCGGGAGCTCGTCCACCCCGACATCGCGCGCGACGAGGCGCTTCACCCCCGTCACCGCGAGGTCGCCGCCCACCTCGGCTGCGGCGCCAGCTACGCCGTCCCGCTGACGAACCCCCCGACGGCGGGCCAGGGGCAGGAGGTCGGGGAGAGCGCCGGGCCGCTCGGCGTCGCCGTCTGGCTCTACGACCATCCCGGGGCCCCTGAGCCCCGCTCCCGCCACCTCCTCGCCCGCTACCTCCGGCAGGCCACCGCGCATCTCAGCCAGCGCGTCGAGCTCGACCGCGCGCGCTCCGCCGCCCGCGCGCTCCGCGACGGCCTGCTGCCGCGCCACCTTCCGCAGGTGCCCGGCGTCACCCTCGCCGTCCACCACGCCCCAGCCCGCCCGCGTGCCGGCGCCGCCGCCGTGACGGACGCCGTGACGGACGGCGGCACGGGCGGTTTCGCCGACACGGGCACCGCGAGTTGCACCTTCTACGACGCGCTCCCCCTGCCCGAGGGCGCCCTCGGGCTCGCCATCGGCACCACCACCGGCAGCGGCCCCACCGCCGGGCCCGCCACCCTCGCCGCCGCGGGCGGGCTCCGCGCCGGCCTGCGCGCGTACGCCGTGATGGAGGGCGAGGACCCGGTCGCGGTCCTGTCCGACCTGGAGCTGCTGCTGCGCATGACCGAGCCGCACCACGTGGCGACCGCGCTGTTCGCCTACGCGGAACCGCCACCCAGCCACGGCCCCGCCGCCACCCGCCGCGTCGTCGTCGCCTCGGCGGGTCAGCCGCCGCCCCTGGTCGTCGGCCCGACGCGGGTGGTCTTCGCCGACACCGCGCTCTCCGCGCCGCTCGGCATGCTGCCCTGTTGGGAGGCGCCGAGCGTTCGCCTCGACATCGCTCACGGAGAAACGGTCCTGCTCTACAACCTGGGCCTGCTCCGGGCCACCCGTGCCCCGCTCGACCAGGCGTACACCCGCCTGGAGGAGGCCGCCCGCGCCGCCCCTCCCCGCGTCCGGGCCGACCCCGCCGCCCTGACCCGCCACCTCGCCCGCGCCCTCCTGCCGGACGACCGACACGTCCCCGGCCTCCCCGAACCGACCGACGCCGCCCACGGCCACCCCGCCGGGCGCCGCGCCACGCACCGCGGCGTCGGGCTCGTCGAGGACGCCGTCCTCCTCGCCGCCCGCTTCCAGGGCCCGGCGTCCCCCTGACGAGAGCGTCCCCTGACGGCGGCGAGGGACCGACGGCGGCGAGGGGCCGGACACGGTGACGGACCCGGAACGCCTCGGGAAACGGTGCCCGGTGCGACCCTGTCCGAGCCGAATCGATCACACTTACGATGGAAGTCGGCCGACGCCAGCACGCGAGGAGGCACCCCGTGGCCACGGAGCAGACGGAGCAGACGGAGCAGACGGACCCGGAGCAGGCCGACAAGCCGAGCGAGTCCGAGGAGCGGAAGAACGGCGTCACCCCCCAGGTGTCCGACGAGCTCGCCGCCAACATGAAGCAGGGCTGGGCCGACACCGAGCGCCGCGACCTCGCGCCCGTCGCCCAGGCCGAGCACACCGCCCGTCGCCGCGCCGCGCTCTCCGCCCGCTTCCCCGGCGAGCGCCTCGTCATCCCCGCCGGCCGGCTGAAGACCCGTTCCAACGACACGGACTACCCCTTCCGTGCCGCCGTCGAGTACGCGTACCTCACGGGCAACCAGACCGAGGACGGCGTCCTCGTCCTGGAGCCCCGCCCCGCCGGGGCCGAGGGCGGGGGCCACGACGCCACGCTGTACCTGCTGCCCCGCTCCAACCGTGAGAACGGCGAGTTCTGGCTCAGCGGTCAGGGCGAGCTGTGGGTCGGCCGCCGCGACAGCCTCGCCGAGGCCGAGCAGCTCTACGGCATCCCCTGCGCCGACGTCCGCGAGCTGCCGGACATCCTGCGGAAGGCCACGGGCCCCGTCCGCGTCGTCCGCTCCCACGACGCCACGATCGAGGCGGCCCTGAACGACAAGGTCACCGCCGAGCGCGACGAGGAGTTCCGCACCGTCCTCTCCGAGATGCGTCTGGTCAAGGACGAGTTCGAGATCGCCGAGCTCACCCGCGCCTGCGAGTCGACCGTCCGCGGCTTCGAGGACGTCGTCCGCGTCCTGGACAGGGCGCAGGCCACCTCCGAGCGGTACATCGAGGGCACCTTCTTCCTCCGCGCCCGCGTCGAGGGCAACGACGTCGGGTACGGCACCATCGCCGCCGCGGGCCCCCACGCCACCACCCTCCACTGGGTGCGCAACGACGGGCCCGTCCGCCCCGGGGACCTGCTGCTCCTGGACGCCGGCGTCGAGACCACCGAGCTGTACACCGCCGACGTCACCCGCACCCTGCCCGTCTCCGGCCGCTTCACCGACCTCCAGCGCCGCGTCTACGACGCCGTGTACGAGGCCCAGGAGGCCGGCCTCGCCGCCGTGAAGCCGGGCGCGAAGTACCGCGACTTCCACGAGGCGGCGCAGCGCGTCCTCACCGAGCACCTCGTCGCCTGGGGTCTGGTCGAGGGGCCCGTGGAGCGGGTCCTGGAGCTGGGCCTCCAGCGCCGCTGGACCCTCCACGGCACCGGCCACATGCTCGGCATGGACGTCCACGACTGCGCCGCCGCCCGCCGCGAGGCGTACGTCGAGGGCACGCTGGAGCCCGGCATGTGCCTGACGGTCGAGCCCGGCCTCTACTTCCAGCCCGACGACACCACCGTCCCCGAGGAGTACCGGGGCATCGGCGTGCGGATCGAGGACGACGTCCTCGTCACCGCCGACGGCAACGTCAACCTCTCGGCCGCCCTGCCACGCCGCTCCGAGGACGTCGAGGCCTGGATGGCGGAGCTCCTGGCAGGATGAACGCGTGACGTCCCGCGTCACACGACGCGTGAACGCGCCGGCGTGGTCCCCTCGGGGGGTCGCGCCGGCGGTTCGCGTGACGCGCCGGTGACCTGGAGCGATCCCCGGCGCGGGCAGGTGTCACCCGGGCATTTCCGGGTACAGCCTCGGAACACGGACGCCCCCTCGGGCGTTCGAGAGGGACGAGGCCCCCTGCGGCCAGAAAGGAGAATCCTGTGTCCGCCCAACCGTCGGACTCTCCCGGGCATAGTCCCGGACCACCTCGCCAGCTTCTGGCAGCCCGCGGCACGCGGCGAGGTGGTGTTCAGTGAGTGCCGCACTTCTCGCCCTCCTGGCCGTCGTGGTGCTGACAGCCGGCACCGGGTACTTCGTGGCCCAGGAGTTCGCCTTCGTCGCCGCCGACCGGCTGGCGTTGTCCAGTCAGGCCGCGGCGGGTGACCGACGCGCCGCCCGCGCGATGAAGGTGCAGGAGCGGCTGTCGTTCATGCTTTCGGGCGCCCAGCTCGGCATCACCGTGACCGGCCTCGTGGTCGGCTTCCTCGCCGAGCCGGCCATCGCCCGCCTCCTCGAACCGGCCTTCGAGGGCCTCGGCCTGCCCGAGGCCACCTCCCACGCCGCCGCCCTGGTCCTGGGCTTCTCGCTCGCCATCGGCATCCAGATGGTGCTGGGCGAGCTCGGCCCGAAGAACCTCGCGCTGGCGGTGCCGGAGCGGCTGGCCAAGTCCATGGCCGCCTCGACCCTCGCGTACCTGAAGATCGCCGGGCCGGTCATCCGCGTCTTCGACTCGGCCGCGAACCGGCTGCTGCGCCGGGTGGGCATCCAGCCCGTGGAGGAGCTGCGGCACGGCGCCACGCTGGAGGAGCTCGGGCACCTCATCGAGGAGTCCCACGAGCACGGCCAGCTGCCGCACGCCACGGCCGCGCTCCTCGACCACGCGCTGGAGTTCTCCGAGCGCACCCTCTCCGAGGTCATGGTGCCCCGCGTCGACGTGCGCACGGTGCGCGCCACCGCGCCCGCGGCCGAGGTCGTCGGGCTCATCGGCGAGCACGGCCACTCGCACTACCTCGTCGTCGGCGACCGCGTCGACGACATCGTCGGCGTCATCGGCGTGCGGGAGCTGATGCGCACCACGCCCGAGCGGCTGGCGCGCCTCACCTCGGGCGCCCTCGCCCGGCCGGCGCTGCTGCTGCCCGACACGTTGCCGCTGCCCGGCGCCGTGGAGCAGCTGGGCGCGGCCGACGAGGAGTTCGCGTGCGTGCTCGACGAGTACGGCGGGCTGGCGGGCATCGTCACCCTGGAGGACATCGCCGAGGAGCTCGTCGGTGAGATCGCCGACGAGTCGGACCGGGTCATCGAGCCGGCCGTCGCGGACGGCGCGGGCTGGCTCGTCGACGCCGGCCGCCGCGTCGACGAGGCGGCGGCGGCCACCGGCATCCCGCTGCCCGAGGACGAGGACTTCGAGACGGTCGCCGGCCTGGTCATCGACCGCTGCGGGCACTTCCCGCAGGTCGGGGAGGGCATCGAGGTGGAGCTGACCGACGGCGGGCGGGCCGCCATCGTCGTCCTGTCGCTCGACCGCAGGGTGCCCGCCCGCATCCGGCTGGAGCGGCTGGAGCCGGCGCCGCCCGCGGCGGTCTCCGCCCTCACGTCGACCGCCGAGGACGGGGTCGGTGCGGACGGTGCCGTCGGTGCGGACGCCTTCGGGGGCCGGCGGGCCCGGGAGGGCGACCGGCCGCTGGTGCGGGAACGTGAGGGGCAGCCGTCATGAGTGTCCCCATGGCCCTGGCCGTCACCTTCGGCCTGCTGATCGCGAGCGGTTTCTTCGTCGCCGCCGAGTTCGCCCTGACGGCCGCCAAGCGCCACCGCCTGGAGCAGGCGCTGGCCGAGGGCCGGCGCGGCGCCCGCGCGGCGCTGGCCGGCTCCCACGAGCTGGCGTTGATGCTGGCGGGCGCCCAGTTCGGCATCACCGTCTGCACCCTGGGGCTCGGCAGCATCTCCGAGCCGGCGATCGCCCACCAGATCGACCCGTGGCTGGAGCGCGCCGGGCTGCCGCTCGGCCTCTCGCACGGCGTCGCGTTCGTGCTGGCCCTGTTCCTCGTGGTCTTCCTGCACATGGTGGTCGGCGAGATGGCCCCGAAGTCCTGGGCCATCTCCCACCCCGAGCGCTCCGCGATGCTGCTCGCCCCGCCGTTCCGCGCGGTGGTGCGGGCGGTGCGCCCGCTGATCTCGGTGCTGAACCGGATGTCCAACGTGCTGGTGCGGATGTGCAAGGTCACGCCGCGCGAGGAGCTGGCCTCCGTCCACGACCGCGAGCAGCTGGAGCACCTCGTCGCCGAGTCGCAGCGGCTGGGGCTGATCAGCGAGGCGGACTCCGGGCTGATCACCCGTTCCCTCACCGAGCCCCAGTCGCCCGTCGGCGCCATCCAGGTGCCCGCGGCGCGCATCGCGCAGGTCTCCGCCGACGCCGACGCGGACGCGATCCTGGCCGCCGCGGCGGCCAGCGACCACACGCGGCTGCTCGTCCGCGAGGAGCCCTCCGGCGCGGCGGCGGGCGAGCGGTGGGGCGGCGTCGTCGGCTCCGTGCACGCCCGCGACGCGGTCGTGGCCCGTGCCAGGGGGCAGGCGGTCACCGCCCGCGAGCTGGCCAGGCCCGTGCCGGAGCTCACCGCCGAGGACACGGTGGCCCACGCCGTCGAGCAGCTGCGTCAGCGCCGCGCCTCCCTCGCGGTGGTGCGCGGCGCCGACGGTCGGCTCACCGGCCTGATCAGCCTCGACGACCTCCTCGTTCGGCTGATGAGCCCGCAGCCGGCGTAGCCGGTGCGGCGTCGTCCGCGCCACCCGCGGCGCGGACGACGTCGACGACCCTGCTGAAGCCGTCGCCGCCGTGACCGGCGGCGATGGCGCGGGCCATCAGGCCGTGGACGGCGTCGATCACGCTGGTGTCCAGGCCCCGGGTGCGGCTGGCCTCCACCACGTGGGCGGCGGCCGCCGCGTCCATGACGAGGTTCGCCAGCTCGCCCGGGTACGTTCCCTCGTCGATCTCGGTCGCGAGCTCCGTGAGGAGCGGCGCCAGGCCGGTGACCGACGTCACGGCCAGCGGGGCGAAGTCCTCCGCCCGCACGCCGTCGGCGGTCACGAGCGCGAAGGCGTGCACGGCGGCGGCCATCATCGACCAGAAGACGTCCAGCAGCGCGAGGTCGTGCAGGGCGGCGGCGCCGGGGTCCTGCCCGAGGAAACGCAGGTCCCCGCCGAGCGCCGACAGCACCGCCCGGTGCGTGTCGAACGCCTCCCGGGAGCCGCTGAACAGCAGCAACGCCTCGGGCGAGCCGACGACCACGGTCGGGACCATCACGGCGCCGTCGAGGTACGCGACGCCGTGGGAGGCGGCCCGGTCCGCCGCCTCGCGGGCCCTCTCGGGCGTGTCGGAGGTCAGGTCCACCAGCGTCCTGCCGGACAGGGCCGCCGCGACGGCCGGCTCGGAGAGCACCTGGCGGCTGGCCTTCTGGTCCACCAGGCACACGACGGTGAGCGGGCTGGCCGCGACGGCCTCGGCCACGCCGCCCGAGCCGGCCCAGTGCGCGCCGCGCGCGAGCAGCGGCTCGGCGCGGGACGGGGTGCGGTTCCAGACCGTCACCCGGTGGCCGGCGCGCAGGAACGCCTCGGCCAGGGCCGAGCCCATGGCGCCCAGGCCGACGACCGTCACGTCGGTCACCTCGGTCACCTCGGTCGCCTCGGTCACGTCGGTCGCCCGGGGCTCGTCGGTCGCGTCGGTCACGTCGTCTGTCTCCTCGTTCGGGTGTGGCGCGTCGGCGGGTGTGCGGGGCGTCGGATCGGTCATCGGTCCGTCCCCTCGCGCAGCAGCCCGACGAGGCTGGGGAGGTCCCCGTCCCCCAGGCCGCGTTCGACCGCCCGCTTCAGCAACTCCCCCATCGGGGCGATCAGCTCGGGGCTGACGCCCAGCGCCCGGCAGGTGTCGGTCAGGTTGTCGAAGGCGGCCGCCTGCATCGCGAGCGGCGACTGCGCGGCCACGGTCTCGCCCGCGTCGAGCTGCCGCGCCATCTCGGGCAGGCCCGTCATCATCCCGTTCAGCCAGGGCAGCACCCGGGCCATGGTGAACTCCGACAGCGTCCCGGCACCGGCCCACGGCGCCGCGCCCACCATCGCGAGCGCCTGGAGGAAGCCGCCGAACAGGCCGTACATCGCGGTCAGCAGCGCCAGGTCGAGCGCCGAGGCGGCCCCCGGGTCCGCGCCGACGAAGTCCGCCGCGCCCAGCCGCTCCAGCGTGGCGCGGTGCGCGGCGAAGGCCGCCGCGTCGCCGCTGTAGAGCACCAGCGCACCGGGCTGCCCGATCATCGGGGGGACGGCCATGATGCCGCCGTCGAGATACGCGGCGCCGCCCTCGGCCATCCACGACGCCAGGCTCCGCGCCTGCTCGGGCGTGCTGTTGGTCAGGTTCACCACGGTCCGGCCGGCGAGGTCCTCGCCGAGGGTTCCGAGCGTCTGCCGCGCCGCCTCGTCGTTGACCACGCAGACGATCACCAGCCCGCCGTCCCCGACCGACCGCACCGCCTCGCGGGCCGTGGGCGCGGGCACCGCGCCGCGCGCCGCGATCGCCTCGGCCCTGGCGGCGGTGCGGTTCCACACCGTCACCCGGTGGCCGGCGTGCAGGAACGCCTCGGCCAGCGCCGAGCCCATCGCGCCCAGCCCGATCACCGCCACGGCCTCGGCGGCCGTGTCCTTCCCTCCGCGTCCGCCCCGCTGTCCGTCCTCGTACTCGTTCCCCTGTGCGTTCCCCTGCTCGTTCCGGTGGTCCGTCGGACCGGTGGGACCGGCGGAACCGGTGGGTCCGGTGCGTCCGCTGGGTCCGGTCGTGGGCGTTGTCACGTTCGTCGTCACGCGTCCCAGGCTTTCCCGGCACCGTAGAATCGGCAAGTACCTACAAATAAGTGCGGTACTGACCTGAAGGTCAGTGAAGGAAGGGACGGCGGACGTGCGGAAGCTCCCCTACAGCTGCGGCATCGACGCGGCGATCGACGTCGTCGGCGGGAAGTGGAAGGTGCTCATCCTGTGGGCCCTGCACGACCGGCGGCAGCGGTTCGGGCAGCTGCGGCGGTCCCTCCCCGGCGTCAGCGAGAAGGTGCTGATCCAGCAGCTGCGCGAGATGGAGGCCGACCAGATCGTCCACCGCGAGGTCTACCGCGAGGTGCCGCCACGGGTGGAGTACTCCCTGACCGACCTCGGCGTCTCGCTCAACGAGGCCCTCGCCCCGCTGGGCGCCTGGGGCGCGGCGCACCGCTCCCACATCGAGGCCGTCCGGGGCGTTCCGCCGGCGGCCGAGGGGGCCGACGGGGGTGAGGAGCTCGCGGAGCCGGAGGCCGTCGCCGCCGTGTCGACGTTCGGAGGCAAGTGAGTTGATAGCCTGGACATACCGCCCGGGCAAGAGGTCACGGGCCGCGGATGACGAGGTTCGTGCGTCATGAATTCTCTTGCTCTCGGGCCCAGTTGGCTGGACCCGGAACATCTCATCGAGTCCTTCGGCCTGATCGGCATCCTCGCCATCGTCTTCGCCGAGTCCGGTCTGCTCATCGGCTTCTTCCTGCCGGGCGACTCGCTGCTGTTCACCACGGGTCTGCTGGTCTCCACCGACCAGTACCTGCACTCCCCGCTCTGGCTGGTCTGCGTGCTGATCGTGATCGCCGCCGTCGTGGGCGACCAGGTCGGGTACCTCTTCGGCCGGAAGGTGGGGCCGGCGCTCTTCCGGCGGCCGGACTCGCGCCTGTTCAAGCAGGAGAACGTCGAGAAGGCCCACGAGTTCTTCGAGAAGCACGGCGCCAAGTCGATCGTCCTGGCCCGCTTCGTGCCGATCGTGCGGACGTTCACGCCGATCATCGCCGGCGTCAGCCAGATGAACTACCGCACCTTCGTGACGTTCAACGTCATCGGCGGCGTGCTGTGGGGCGCGGGCGTCACGCTGCTGGGCGCCGCCCTGGGGAAGGTGGACTTCGTCCACCAGAACATCGAGTACATCCTCGTCGGCATCGTGCTGCTGTCGGTGCTGCCGATCGTCATCGAGTACCTGCGGGCGCGCCGCTCCAGCGGCGGGAACGCGGACGCGACGGACGCCGCGCGGGCGCAGCGGGCACAGGCGTCGGACGAGGGCGACCGGCCCGCCTCCCCCACGCGCGGACGGCACGCCAAGCGCTGACCGACAGCCGCTCACCGACAGCCGCTCACCGACAGGGGCGGTCGACGGGACGAGCGAGCACACAAGCGCAAGCGCCGAACGCTGCCGCCATGGATGAGTGGCAGCGTTCGGCGCTTGGTCGTCAGCTCTGTGTCGTCAGCTCTGTTCGCGTACGTCGTTCGCGTACGTCGCGTTGCCGTTCGGCGGTCAGGCGGTGGGGGTCTTCGCGGTGCTCGCCGTGGCGCCGGTGGAGGCCGTGGCGGCCGACTGCGGCTGCTCCTCGGCCACCGGCCGGGCGCTGGTCACGTCGCCGGGCGCCGCCTGGATCGTCTTCTGCTGCGCGTCCGCCGTCTGGGTCGGCGCGTCCGCCGGGGCCGGCTGCCCGGTCTGCGGCTGCGGCGCGGCCTCGTTCTCGGCCTTCATCGCCCGCGTCTCGCTCTTGAGGATGCGCGCGGACTTACCCAGCGAACGGGCGATGTCCGGCAGTCGCTTCGCCCCGAAGACGATCAACACGACGATGAGGAGGACGACGAGTTCCCTCGCTCCGATCTGGCCCATGGCTACCGCCTTTTCCTGTGCAGGCCCCAAGAGGCACGCGAACGGCCGATATCACAGACGACTGTAACTCGTACAGGCGAGACACAGTAGGGCCCCACGTCCCGAACGTCCCGATCTCGGCTCCGCCACTCAGCTGGCCGGCACCGGCTCGACGTCCTCGATGTCGTAGCACGCCTCGTCGTCGATGGCCTCCTCCATCTCGTCGACGGAGATCCGTGTCGGCCGCCCGTCCGCCGCCGTCTCCACCTCGACGGAGTCCGCGCCGCGCTCCCTGGCCGCCTCCGCCTCGGCCAGCAGGTCACCGATCGACGGGACCTCGACGGAGCGGGGCGCGTAGTTCTCCCCCACCGGCTCCCACCCCGTGACGTCGCCGTCCTCGACGGTGACCCGGAAGGTGCCGATCAGCGAGCGCTCCCCGCACGAGGAGGTCAACGTGTACGCGTAGTCCGCCGGCTCCCGCCAGTCCGACAGCGACGCGGCGCCCGCCTCCCGCGACGCCCCGGACCCCCCTCCGCCGCCCGGTTCGGCGTCGTCGCCGCACCCCGCGAGCGCCGCTCCCGAGGCCACGGCCACGGTCAGCGCGAGCGCGGCGCCGGGCAGCCGGCCCGCGCCGCGCGTTCTTCTCCCACTCGTCGTGACGTTCATGGCCCTGGGACGGGGCCGCCCCTCGGGCGGTTCCCCGGGCGGTTCCCCGGGCGCCGCCGGCGGTCGCCGGAACGCGGACCGCGGTCGCGCCCGCGGTCCGACAGAAGGGGAGACGCTAGCCCGCCCTGAGCAGCGCGGCGTCCGCCGCCGCCTCGCGGCGCTTCAACGCCCGGTCGAACCTGACCACCGCCCCGCCGCTGCCGGAGCCGTTGCCGTAGCAGACCCGGTCCGACAGGGCCTCGATGAGGTGCAGGCCGCGCCCGCACTGCGCCAGCTCGCGCGGCTCGGACTCCCGCACCGGCGCGGGCGCGCCGCCCGCGAAGCCCGGCCCGTCGTCCGCGACCTCGATGCGACACAGCTCGTCGTCGATGAACGCCGTCACGCGGTACACCTCGCCCGCCGCGTCCGAGGGCGGCGCGCCGCCGTGGCGCACCGCGTTCGAACACGCCTCGGAGAGGGCCACCGACAGGTCGTGGGAGATGTCGGCGTCCACGCCCGCCGCCTCCATCGCGCCGAGCAGCAGCCGCCGCGCGAGCGGGACGCTGGCCGCTTCCCGCCGCAGTTGGAGAGACCACCACATGCTCATGCTCCAGCCTCCTGGCCGCGGCTCGACATATGCGTAGGTATTGCCAAGCCGCGACGGGCGTAAGCGTCCGATTGACCGAACACCCCCCGTTCGGCGGATGCGTGGACGTCGCAATGTCGATATAGCAATCCACCGAATGGGGTGAATGTGAGCACACCCGTGCGACATCACTGCCCTGGTCTCCCGTGACGCGTGGGTACGGTGAGATGATGGCGTGGCCATGTGTGCCGGAGCCGACCTGCGACTGTTGCGTGCCGCGATCTTCGCCGCGGTCTGCGCCGCGCTGGCCGCCGCCGGTCACGTCGCCGCCGCGGGTCCCGGCATCGCCCTGTGGGCCCTCGCCGCCGGCTGGCTCCTCGTCTTCGCCGTCGCCGCCCCGCTCGCGGGCCGCGAGCGCCGCTCCACCGCCGCGCTCACCGCCGCCCTGACCGCCGGCCAGTTCGCCCTCCACACGCTCTACTGCCTCGGCCAACGCCACAGCGCCCCGACGCTCGCCGCCCACGACGACGGCGGGGGCATCATCGCCGCGGCCCGGCGGCTGCTGTGCAACGACCACGCCATTCCCCTCACCGAGGCCGACGCCACCCGCATCGTCACCGCCGCCGGCCTCGACCCCAGCGCCCACTCGGGGCACGCGAACGGCGGCGCCGGCACGGGCACGGGGGCCGACCTCGGCGGCAACGGCAGCGGCAGCAGCTTCGGCGAGACCGTCACGGAGCTGCCGGGCGCGTTCCTGGACGCCGCCGCCTCCCTCGGCTCCGCGCCCATGCTGCTCGGCCACCTCCTCGCCGCCCTCGTCGCCGGCCTCCTGCTGCGCCGCGGCGAGGCCGCCCTGTGGCGCCTGGTGCGGCTCTCCGGACGCCTGACCGTCGAGGTGAGCGTCCGCGTCACGCGGATCGCCACCCTCCTGCGCTCCCTGCCGCGCGCGCTGCGCCTGGCCCGAGCCCTGCTCGACGACCCCGCGCCGTACGCCACCGCGGCCACCGCGCGGCGTGGCGCGTTCGCCACCACCCCCGAGCCGTGCGGCCCCATCGCACCGCACGCGGTGACCCGGCGCGGCCCGCCCCCGGCCGGACACCCGCACCACCCGCGCGACGCGCGCGGTCAGCTCATCCTCGCGGCCTGACGGACGCCCCACGGCACGGGTGCGTCCGCCCGTAGCCGCGCGCTCATCTCCCCGCCTTCACTCACACCGTGAGGAGTGTCCCGATGACACCCACCCCCACGTCCCCGTCCACCCCGACGACGACCACCCCGGCCCCGGCCCCGACCACGGCCGGGAGCAGGATCAGGACCAGCACGGGCGTCAGGACCGCCGCCCGTGTCCTGGCGCTCACCGCCGCCGCCTCGGCCGTCGTCCTGACGTTCTCCGCCCCCGCCCAGGCCCACGTCTCCATCACCCCGGGAGAGGCCCAGCAGGGCGGCTACGCCACCATCAACGTCAAGGTCCCCAACGAGCGCGACGACGCCTCGACGGTCGGCCTCGAACTCCACCTCGACCCCGACCACCCCCTCGCCTCCGTGATGCCGCAGCCCGTCCCGGGCTGGGACGTGGAGGTCGAGACCGGCGAGCTGGACGAGCCCATCGAGTCCCACGGCACCGAGATCACCGAGGCCCCCGCCACGGTGGTCTGGACCGCCACGGGCGACGGCATCGAGCCCGGCACCTTCCAGCAGTTCCCGCTCTCCGTGGGGCAGCTGCCCGAGGACGCCGACCGGCTGGTCCTGGACGCGATCCAGACCTACGACAGCGGCGAGGTCGTCCGGTGGATCGAGGAGCCCGTCGAGGGCGAGGAGGAGCCCGAGAGCCCCTCGCCCGTGCTCCAGCTGACGCCCGCCGAGGCCGAGTCGGGGACCGAGCCCGCCGACGCCGACGCCGCCGCCGACGCGAACGCCGACGCCGACGCGGAGGCCGTGGACGACACCACGACCGAGGCGAGCTCCGACGGTGACGCCTCCGACACCACGGCCCGCGTTCTCGGCGTCGTCGGCATCCTCGTCGGCCTCGGCGGCGTCGCCTTCGGCGTCCTCGCCAGCCGCCGCCGCGCGTAACCGGCACCACCCCCCGTAGCGGCCACAAGCCGACGGGCGCGGGGCGGCGCCCGCCACCAGCGAGACCGCCCCGCGCCCGGCCACCGGCCCGGCCGCCACCTCACACCACCCCGTACCTCTCCGTGCGCCACAGCGCCACGACACCAGACCACCCGGGAAACGTCTTCATGCACCTGCGCACCACCCTCACGACCACCGCCGCCGCGACCGCCCTCGCCCTGGCCCTCACCCTCACGGCCTGCGGCAGCGACGACGGCAACGGCAACGGCGGCGGCGACGCCGCCCACGAGCACGGCGACACCTCGGGGGCCGCCGAGCTCTCCGGCGCCGCGAGCGACGCCGAGGGCACCGTCCTCGACCAGCCGTTCGCCAAGCCCGAGCTCGTCCTCACCGACACCGAGGGCGAACGCTACGACCTCGCCGAGGAGACCGACGGCCACGCCACCCTGCTCTACTTCGGGTACACCCACTGCCCGGACATCTGCCCCCTGACCATGAGCAACATCGCGCTGGCCACCGCCACCCTGACCGAGGAGCAGCGGCAGGACCTGCGCGTCGTCTTCGTCACCACCGACCCCGAGCGGGACACCCCCGAGTCCCTCCGCTCCTGGCTCGACGCCCAGGACCCGGACTTCGTCGGCCTGACCGGTGACTTCGACGCCATCCAGGAGGGCGCCCGCTCCCTCGGCATCCACATCGACCCGCCGACGGTCGCGGAGGACGGCACCGTCACCTCCAGCCACGGCACGCAGGTCGTCGCCTTCCTCCCCACCGACGACAGGGCGCACGTCATCTACACCGAGGGGGTCACCTCCGAGACCTTCGAGCGCGACATCCCCCGCCTCCTCGAAGGCGAACTGCCGTGAGCCGCCGCACCGGGACCGGCGCCCCCGCCGCCCGGCGGCGGGCCGCCCTGGCGCTCGCCGCCGCCCTCCTCACCGCCGCCACGGCCACCGCCTGCGGCGGCGGGGACGGCGGGGGTGGCGGGGACGGCGACGGGGGTGGCGACGGCGGCACGCCCGAGCTGACGGCCCGCGACGCCTACGTCCCCGAACCCATCACGGGGGACGTCGCCGCCGGCTTCCTCACCATCGACAACACCGGCGACGCCGACGACGCCCTCACGTCCGTCACCAGCGACGCCGCCGGCACCGTCGAGATCCACGAGACCGTCGACAACTCCATGCGCCGCGTCGACGAACTGCCCGTCCCCGCCGACGGCGAGCTCGTCCTCAGCCGCGGCGGCAACCACCTGATGCTGCTCGACCTGACCCGCAGACCCACGGAAGGCGAAACGCTCCCTCTCACCCTCCACTTCCGGCACTCGGAACCCATCACCCTGCGGGTCCCGGTCGAATCTCCCACCCACACCGGCCAGGAGTAGACCGCCATGACCGCCCCCACCTCCCCCCGTCCCCTCCCAGGAGTCCTCCCCGGAGCAGCCCTCGGACCAGCTTTCGGAGCAGCCCTCGGAACGGCCCCCGGGGTCCGTCGCCGACGCCCCGTGCGTTCCCTGCTGGCCGCCGCGCTCGCCACCGCGGCGACCGCGTTCGCGCTGCTCCTGGTGGCGGCCCCGCCCGCGGCGGCGCACGCCAGCCTCACCGGCACGAGTCCCGAGAGCGGGGAGGTGGTGGCCACCGCGCCGGACCGCGTCACGCTCACCTTCTCCGAGCCCGTCTCCGTCCCCGACGACGGCATACGCGTCCTCGACCCCGACGGGCGGCCCGTCCACACCGGGCAGCCCACCGACCTCGCGGACGAGACAGACGCCGCCCGCTACGGCGTCTCCCTCCGCGCGGACGTGCCCGACGGCACCTACGTCGTGGCCTGGCAGGCCGTCTCGGCCGACAGCCACCCGATCAGCGGCGCGTTCACCTTCGCCGTGGGCGCGCCCTCCGACACCTCCGTCGACGCCTCCGACGTCGCCGACACCGGCGGCGGCGACGACGGCGCCGTGGGCGCGCTCTACGACGTCGCCCGCTACGCCGCCTACACCGGTTTCGTCCTCCTCGCGGGCGCCGCCGCGTTCGCCCTGAGCTGCTGGCCGCGCGCCGCCGCCCACCGCACGACGCACCGCCTCCTCCTCCTCGGCTGGGTCACGCTCACCGTCGCCACCCTCGCCCAGCTCCTCCTGCGCACCCCCTACACCGGCAGCGGGCGCCTGGCCGACGCGTTCGACCTCGACGGTCTCCAGGACGTCATCGGCACCAAGACCGGCACGTACCTCGTCAGCCGGCTCCTGCTGCTGGCCGCCGCCACGCTCTTCCTCGCCGTCCTCACCGGGTCCTACGCCCGTCTCCGCGGCGCGCTCGGGGCCGGGGACGCCGTGCCGGGGCGGGTGCGCGACCTCCACTTCGGCCTCGCCGTCGGCGGCCTCATCCTCGCCACCGGCACCGCCGCCACCTGGGCGCTGTCCGAGCACGCCTCCACCGGCCCCCAGACCGGCCTCGCGATCCCCGCCGACACGCTCCACCTCCTCGCCGCCGCGGCCTGGCTCGGCGGCCTGGCCACCCTCCTCAGCCTGCTGCACCGCGCCCCCGAGGCCCTGCCCCGCGACGCGATCCGGCGCTTCTCGCGGCTCGCGCTCCTCAGCGTCGTCACCCTCGCCGTCACGGGCCTCTACCAGTCCTGGCGTCAGGTCCGCACGCTCGACGCGCTGACCGACACCGACTACGGGCGGCTGCTCCTGGTGAAGGTCGCGCTCGTCGCGGCGATCCTCGCCGTGGCTTCCCTCTCCCGCCGCTTCACCGCCCGCCTCGCCGACGCGCCCGCCCCTGCCCCCGCGTCCGCGTCCGCGTCCGACGGGAACGACGGGAACGACGGGAACGACGGCGCGGGGGACGACGCGGGGGACGGCGCGGACCCTCGCGCCGAGGTCACCCCCGAGAACCCCGAGCGCGCCAGGCAGCTCGCCCGCCAGCGCGCCGCGATCGAGCGCACCCGCCTGCGCCGCGCCCGCGAGGCCGACCCCACCCGCGCCGGCCTGCGCCGCTCCGTCCTGGCCGAGGCCGGCATCGCCGCCGTCGTCCTCGCCGTCACCACGATCCTCACGACCACCACGCCGGCCCGCACCGAGGCCGCCACCCCGGCGGAGCCGGGCGGCGGCGACACCCCGGGCAGCAGCCAGCCAGCCCGGCCCACCGCCGAGCCCGAGCCGTTCTCCGGCACGATCGCCTACGACACCGGCGGCGACAACGGCCAGGGCACCGCCCACCTCGACCTCGCCCCCGCCCGCTCGGGCGGCGACAACACCCTCACCGTCCACCTCACCGACCCCGAGGGCGGCACCGCCGACGCCGTCGAGCTGCGCGTCGCCCTCACCCTCCCCGCGGAGGACATCGGCCCGCTGCGCTACGACGAGCCCGAGCGCGTCGGAGAGGGGCGCTGGACCGTCACCGGACTCCAGCTCCCCCGCCCCGGCGAGTGGCGGCTCGACCTCACCGTCCGCACCTCCGACATCGACCAGACCACCGTCTCCACCACCATCCCGATCGGCTGACCACCTCTCCCTCCCTCTCCCTCTCCCTCTCCAGGCGACGAAACGACACCATGACCAGCAAGATCTCCCGCCGCCGCCTCCTGGCCACCGCAGGCACCACAGGAGCCGCCGGCCTCGCCCTCGGCGCCACCAGCGCCACCGGCATCACCCTCGCCACCAGCGACGAAGGGGGCGGCGACGGCGACGGCGCGCTCCTCGGCACCGTCGGCGCCACCGCGGTCCCCTTCCACGGCACCCACCAGCCGGGCATCACCACCCCGATGCAGGCCCACGGCCACCTCGCCGCGTTCGACCTCACCCCCGGCGCCGACCGCGGCAGGGCGGCCACCCTGCTGCGCGAGTGGTCCGCGACGGCTCGCGCCCTCATGGCCGGCCGCACCCCGGGCGGCGACCACAGCGGCGTCGCGCTCGACGCGGGCCCCTCCTCCCTCACCGTCACCTTCGGCTTCGGGCGCTCCTTCTTCGACGCCACCGGCCTGACCGACGCCCGCCCCGAGGCCCTCGAACCCCTGCCGCCCTTCTCGAACGACGCTCTCGACCCCGCCCGCTCCGACGGCGACCTGTGGATCCAGATCGGCGCGCAGGACGCGCTCGTCGCCTTCCACGCCCTGCGTCTGCTGCAACGCGACGCGGCCGACCTCGGCGCCGCCGGCCTCCGCTGGCACATGACCGGCTTCAACCGCGGCCCCGGCGCCACGGCCCGCCCCATGACCACCCGCAACCTCATGGGCCAGGTCGACGGCACCAACAACCCCCGCCCCGACGACCCCGACTTCGACCAGCGCGTCTTCGTCCCCAGCGACCCCGACGCCGCGACGGCCGCGGACCACCCCGGCTGGATGGCCGGCGGCTCCTACGTCGTCGTCCGCCGCATCCGGATGCTCCTCGACGACTGGGAGCGCCAGCCGCTGGCCGACCAGGAGCGCGTCATCGGCCGCCGCAAGTCCGACGGCGCCCCGCTCACCGGCGGCACCGAGACCACGCCCGTCGACCTCGACGCCGCCGGCGCCGACGGGTCGCCCGTCATCCCCGCCAACGCCCACGTCCGCGTCACCTCGCCCGACACCAACGACGGCGCCGCGATGCTCCGCCGGCCGTTCTCGTACCACGACGGCCACCTCGACGACGGCAGCCCCGACGCCGGGATGCTCTTCGTGTGCTGGCAGGCCGACCCGCGCCGCGGCTTCGTCCCCGTGCAGCGCAAGCTGGACCGGGGGGACGCCCTCTCCACCTTCATCCGCCACGAGGCCAGCGCCCTGTTCGCCGTGCCGGGCGGGGCAGGTCCCGGCGAGTACGTCGGGCAGCGCCTCCTGGAGGGCTGAACCGCCCGACCGCACTCCGAGACCACCCGACACACACCGCCCACCCCCGTTACGGTTTACGTCATGACGCCAGCTGCGAGCCGCTACACCTATCTCGGCCCCGAGGGCACCTTCACCGAGGCCGCGCTCCGCACCCTGCCCGAGGCCGCCACCAGGGAGCTCGTCCCGATGATCTCCGTCCCGGCCGCCCTGGACGCGGTCCGCACGGGCGAGGCGGCGGGCGCCCTGGTGCCCATCGAGAACTCCGTGGAGGGCGGCGTCTCCGCCACCGTCGACGAGCTGGCGTCCGGCGACCCGCTGATGATCTACCGCGAGGTCGTCCTCCCCATCTCCTTCGCGCTGCTCGTCCGGCCCGGCACCACCCTCGACACCGTGAAGACGGTCACCGGTCACCCCGTGGCCCAGCCGCAGGTCCGCGTCTGGCTGGAGCGGCACCTGCCCGACGCGCAGTGGGAGTCGGCCGCCTCCAACGCCGACGGCGCCCGGCTCGTGCAGGAGGGGCGCTTCGACGCCGCCTTCGCCGGCGAGTTCGCCGCCGCCACCTACGCGTTGGAGCCCCTGGTCACCGACATCCACGACGCCCAGAACGCGGCCACCCGCTTCGTTCTCGTCGGCCGGCCCGCCCGGCCCGCCGCGCCGACCGGCGCCGACAAGACCTCGGTGGTGCTGTGGCTGCGCGCCGACCACCCGGGCGCGCTGATGGAGGTGCTCCAGGAGTACGCCACCTGTGGTGTGAACCTGGTCCGTATCGAGTCCCGGCCCACGGGCAAGGGCATCGGACAGTACTGCTTCTCCGTCGACTGCGAGGGGCACCTCTCCGACCGCCGGGTGGGGGAGGCGCTGATGGGCCTGAAGCGGCTCTGTGCCGACGTGCGGTACCTCGGCTCGTACCCGCGTGCGGACGCCGTTCAGCCCACGGTGCGGCCCGGCATGGCCGACGCCGACTTCCTCAACGCCGGGGACTGGCTCACGCGCTGCCTCGACGGCCGCCCGCGCTGACGGCGCGGTCCGTGCGGACCGCGCGGTCCACACGACCACCGAGGTGACCCGAATAAGTTTTCCACAGGCCATCTCGAGGGCTGTGGATGAGTCGACAATCCCCAGCCGGCGCCACGCGGCGTGGCCGACCAGGGCGACGACCGCGCGCGCCGGCGTATCGACAAGCGATATGTCCGGTTTCGTCAGTCGAGATACCCCTTCTCACCCTGGGGAGTGAGGCAATTCCCTTCAGTTTCCTCCGGAATTCGCCCGTGGGTGGGTGTGAGGACGACGGGGCGGGGGAATTCATTGGCCCCCACACGCCGGCCACCACCGCTCTCCCCAAACTTATCCACAGGTCCGCCACGACGCCTGTGGATAACTTCGTCCACACCCCGCCGAGCTGTGGATACGGCACGGTAGGACGGCGGTGCGGCCGGCCAGCACGACAGCGGCGGGCGGCGGGGCGGACGCCTTCGGTAGCCTGGGGACGTGATCGACCTGCGTCTGCTCCGTGAGGACCCCGACCGAGTGCGCGCCTCGCAGCGCGTCCGTGGTGAGGACGTCGACATCGTCGACGCGCTGCTCTCCGCCGACGAGCGTCGCCGCTCCAGCGGAGCCCGCTTCGACGAGCTGCGCGCCGAGCAGAAACAGCTCGGCAAGCGCATCCCCCGCGCCGAGGGCGAGGAGAAGGCCGCGCTGCTGGAGCGGGCCGGCGAGCTGTCCCAGGCGGTGAAGACCGCCGACGCCGAGCGCGACGAGGCCGCCGTCGAGGCGCAGCGCCTCCTGCTGAAGCTGAGCAACCTCGTCCACCCGGACGTCCCCGTCGGCGGCGAGGACGACTTCGTCGTCCTGGAGACCCACGGCACGATCCGCGACTTCGCCGCCGAGGGCTTCGAGCCGGCCGACCACCTCACCCTCGGCCACGCCCTCGGCGCCATCGACACCGAGCGCGGCGCCAAGGTCTCCGGCTCCCGCTTCTACTACCTGACCGGCGTCGGCGCCCTGCTGGAGCTCGCCCTGGTCAACGCGGCGATCGCGCAGGCCGTCGAGGCCGGCCTCACCCCCGTGCTGCCGCCCGCCCTCGTCAAGCCCCGGGCCATGGAGGGCACCGGCTTCCTCGGCCAGGCCGCCACCGACGTGTACCACCTGGAGAAGGACGAGTACTACCTGGTGGGCACCTCCGAGGTGCCGCTGGCCGCGTACCACATGGACGAGATCGTGGAGGCCGCCCAGCTCCCGCTGCGGTACGCCGGCTTCTCCCCCTGCTTCCGCCGCGAGGCCGGCTCCTACGGCAAGGACACCCGGGGCATCTTCCGGGTACACCAGTTCGACAAGGTCGAGATGTTCTCCTTCGTCGCCCCCGAGGAGGCGGAGGCGGAGCACGCGCGGCTGCTGGCCTGGGAGAAGCAGTGGCTGACCGCGCTGGAGCTCCCCTTCCGCGTCATCGACGTCGCCTCGGGCGACCTCGGCGCCTCCGCCAGCCGCAAGTACGACTGCGAGGCGTGGATCCCCACCCAGGGGAAGTACCGCGAGCTGACCTCCACGTCGAACTGCACGGAGTTCCAGGCCCGCCGGCTGAACGTCCGGGTCCGCGAGGACGGCCGCGCCCGCCCGCTGGCCACACTCAACGGCACGCTGTGCGCGGTCCCGCGCACCATCGTCGCGCTGCTGGAGAACCACCAGCGGGCCGACGGCTCCGTCCACGTGCCGCCCGTGCTCCGGCCGTACCTGGGGGGACGCGAGACGCTGACCCCCCTCGCGGCGTGACGGC
>NZ_JBQQBZ010000033.1:0-78799 GCF_052245655.1 Streptomyces sp. 4N509B | reverse complement strand
TTTGTGTTTCGGTGGTCATGGCGGGAGGGAAACGCCCGGTTATCTTTCCGAACCCGGAAGCTAAGCCTCCCTGCGCCGATGGTACTGCATGGGGGACCGTGTGGGAGAGTAGGACACCGCCGAACAAACTGCCCCAATAGCTCAGTCGGCAGAGCGTCTCCATGGTAAGGAGAAGGTCAACGGTTCGATTCCGTTTTGGGGCTCAGCACAGCGGTGAGGGGGCGACAGTTTTCACTGTCGCCCCCTCACCGCTTTTGTGTGCGCTGGTCCGTTCGCCGCTCCCTGACCCGGGCCGCGAAGGACCCCGCCCCCTCACTCGGGAATGCGGAGCGTCAGGATCGCCATGTCGTCCGACGGGGCGTCAGCGGCGAAGCGCTCCACCGCACGCAGGACCCGGGCCGCCACGGCTCCCGCGGTCATCCCGGTGCACGTGCTGAGCACCTCCGCCAGCCCGTCGTCGCCGAGCATCCGCGTGCCCTCCCTGCGCTCCGTCACCCCGTCGGTGACACACAGGAGAACGTCCCCGGGACGCAGCACGACGCTCTGCTCGAACAACTCCAGGTCGTCCATCACACCCAACAGCGGCTGCGGCGTCGCGGCCGGCGTCACCTCCCCGTCGGGAGTCAGGCGCAACGGCAGCGGATGCCCCGCACAGACCATCTTCAGCAGCGCGTCGCCGTTCGGCTGCGGCCACAGCTCGCCGTAGAGCAACGTGAGGAAGCGCCCGCGGGAGCCCTCCTCCAGGATCGCCGCGTTCAACCGGTCCAACACCGCGGGGCCGCCGAGGCCCTCCCGCGCCAGCAGACGCAACGCGTGCCGGGCGAGCCCGGTGACCGCCGCCGCCAGTGGGCCCGTGCCGCACACGTCGCCGATCGCGAAGCCGTAGGCGCCCTCCCGGATCGGGAAGACGTCGTAGAAGTCGCCGCCGACCTCGTTGCCCTCGCCGGCCGCCCGGTAGATGACCTCGACCTCCACACCGTCGATCCGCGGCAGGTCGGGCGGCAGCAGGCTGCGCTGCAGCGACTGGCTGATGGCGGTGCGCTCGCTGTAGAGCCGCGCGTTGTCCAGCGCCAGCGCCGCCCGTCGCGACAGGTCCTCCGCCAGCTCCAGGATGTCCTGGCGGAACCACTCGTCCGTGGGCTTCCCGAGCGCCAGGAGGCCGATGACGCGGTTGCGCGCCAGCAGCGGCAGGACCACCGTCTCCCCACCAACCGCCGCCGCCGTGGCCAGGCTCGTCTCCGACGGCCTGGGCGGCGGCAGCTTGCCGAGCGCCAGGCTCCGCAGGGAGGTGCGCAGCGTCGTGTTGTGCGCCGCGTCGGCCGGGGCGGACCACGGGCGCACGCCGAGCCCACTGCCCGGGTCGGGCGGCGGGACGCGGTCCAGCAGCGTCTTGATGCCGTCGATCTGGTCCTCGTCCTCGTGCAGCACGTACGACAGGACGGGGTCCGAGCCCTGCTCGGGGATGGTGTACACGGCACACCACGCCGCGACCGTGGGCACGATCATCTGGGCCATGAGCGCCAGCGTCTGGTCCCGGTCGAGCGTGCCGGCCAGCAGCTCCGACGCCTCGACGAGGAACGCCAGCGAGCCGCGGCGCAGCCGCTCCAGCTCGGTCAGCCGCGCGGACTCGACGGCCAGCGCGATCCGGTCGGCGGCGAACTGAAGCCGCAGCGCCTCCTCGTTGCCGTACTTCCCGGGCAGCTCGGAGGCGACGCCGAGCGAGCCGGTGAGGCGCCCCTCGACCTTCAGCGGCACGGTGACCACCGCGTGCATGCCCGTGCCGGACAGCAGCGGAACGGCACCCGGCGCGGTCGACAGGTCCTCGTGGACCGCCGGCATGCGGGCGGAGCCGTACCGTCCGCTGCCGGTCTCCACCGGCACGCGGGCGAAGCGCTGCCGCGCGGACGGCAGGCCGGTGGTGGCGCGGACCTCCAGCTCCGTCTCGTCGTCCGTGGCCAGCAGCAGGAACGCGGCGTCGCCGTCGAGCATGTCGCGGGCGCGTTCGACGGTCCGCTGCAACAGGCCGTCGAGGTCGTCCGGCGGCGGCGAGCCGATCAGCATGTCCAGGGGGTCGCCACCGGCGCGCTCGATGGGCTCGCCCATGCCGCCGTGCACCGGCGTGCGGGTCGGGCTCTGGAGCACGGCGCGCTCCTGCTCGCGCACGATGAGGCAGACGGTCGACGCCTCGCCCCTGGCGTCCCTGACGCGCAGGTGGCAGGCGTAGACGGGGACCGTGCGGCCGGTCGCGTCACGCAGGCCGTAGCTTCCCTCCCAGCGGGAGAGAGACAGCGCCTCGGCGATGCCGAGGCCCGTGCCGGGGGTCTGCGGCCAGGCCGCGAGGTCGGACAGGGGCTTGCCCACCACCTGCTCGGCCGTGTACCCGAACAGCTCCCGGGCGTCCTCGTTCCACGCCACGATGGTGTCGCCGCGGTCGATCTGGACGACGGCGACCCGCACCCGCGCGTCGGCCGGCGGCAGCGCCTCGTCGGGGAGGAGCGGCCCCGCGGAGCGGGTGCCGACGGGCAGGGTCTGCTGGTCCAGGCGGAACCACACGCACTTCTCGGTCGCCGTGTAGTCCACGCCCCAGCGGGAGGCGAGCGCGGCGCAGAGCATCAGCCCGCGTCCGCCCTCGCTGCTGAGGTCGGGCTGACCACGGGCGACCTCGGCCAGCGGCAGCTGACGCTCGGGGTGGCGGTCGATGACCTCGATCCGGATGCCGCGCTCGTCCCGCAGACACCGGACCTCGGCGGCGGTGCCGGCGTGGACGACGGCGTTGGTGACGAGCTCGCTCGTGAGCACCACGGCGTCCTCGATGAGCTCGGCCAGGCCCCAACCCTGCAGCGTGTCACGTACGAAACCGCGCGCGGTCGCGACGGAGCGCCCAACCGGTTCGAAGGTGGCCGCGGCTCGCGCGGTGATCACGTCGGTCCCCCAAGGTGTCTCGTTTCACGACCGGCGTCTCCCAGGACTGCCGGATGCCCAGGTTACTGATCGGCCCCTCTTCCTCGGACGGTGCGTCCGCAGATTTCCCCTAACCGAGAAGTCAGCGAGCATGCGATGCTGCCGAACTGTTATCGCCCGGTCGGGTGGGAGTGAAACACTGGGACCGCTCGACCCGTGTGTGGCCGGGCGGACGTGGTCGGATCCTTCGGGAGGACACAGTGGTGCCTGACGGAGCGGTGGCGCACGCTGGCACGCGTGCGCGGACAGGGCGGACAGGCAGGACGCGGAGGAAGGGCACCGTGGAGGTGGACGCCGCGGCGCTGGATCGTCTGCTCTCGGCCCTGGAGGCCATGCGGGACGGCAACTTCCGCAAACGCCTGCCGGTCACCGGCGGCGGCCCCATGGCCGAGATCGCCGCCGCGTACAACCAGGTCGCTGACCGTAACCTCCACCTCACGGGGCAGCTCGCCCGGGTCCGCCGCGTCGTCGGCCGCGAGGGGAAGCTGACCGAGCGCGTGGAGATGGGCGCCTCCGAGGGCGCCTGGGCCAAGGCGATCGACGACACCAACGACCTGCTGGAGGACCTGGTGCGCCCGGTCTCCGAGGTCGGGCGCGTCCTCGCCGCCGTCGCCGACGGCGACCTGGAGCAGCGCATGGAGCTGCGCGCCCAGACGTCCGCCAGCGGCACGAGCCGGCCGCTGCGGGGTGAGTTCCTGAAGGTGGGCCGCACGGTCAACGGGCTGGTGGACCAGCTGTCGGAGTTCACCGACGAGGTCACGAGGGTGGCCACCGAGGTCGGCACCGACGGGAAGCTCGGCGCACAGGCCCAGGTGTCCGGCCTCTCCGGCTCCTGGCAGGGGCTGACCGACTCCGTCAACACGATGGCGGCCCGGCTGACGGCGCAGCTGCGCGACATCTCCTCGGTGACGAAGGCGGTCGCCGCGGGCGACCTGTCACAGAAGGTGAAGGTCCAGGTCTCCGGCGAGATGCTGGAGCTGAAGGACACCGTGAACACGATGGTGGACCAGCTCTCCTCGTTCCAGGAGGAGGTCACGCGGGTCTCTCGCGAGGTCGGCACGGAGGGCGTGCTCGGCGGCCAGGCCGAGGTGAAGGGCGTGTCCGGGGTCTGGAAGGACCTCACGGACGCGGTCAACGTGATGGCGGGGAACCTCACCAAGCAGGTGCGGGAGATCTCCCGGGTGACGACCGCGGTGGCCAGCGGCGACCTGTCGCAGACGATCACGGTCTCGGCCAGCGGCGAGGTCGCGCAGCTCGCCGAGACGCTGAACGCGATGACCGGGACGCTGAACTCGTTCGCCGACGAGGTGATCAGGACCGCCAGCGAGATCGGCACGGAGGGCCGGCTGGGCGGTCAGGTGCGGGTGACGGGCGTGGCGGGGGTCTGGAAGGAGCTCACCGAGTCGGTGAACACCGCCTTCCGCAACCTCTCCCAGCAGGTCAGGGACATCTCGCAGGTGACGACGGCGGTGGCCAACGGTGACCTCTCGCAGAAGATCACCGTGGACGTCGCCGGCGAGATGCTGGAGCTGAAGAACACCGTCAACAAGATGGTCGACCAGCTCCAGTCCTTCCAGTCCGAGGTCACCCGTGTCGCGCGGGAGATCGGCGACGAGGGCAAGCTCGGCGGGCAGGCGTCGGTGCTGGGTGTCGGCGGGGCCTGGAAGGACCTGACGGACTCGGTGAACACGGCGTTCCGCAACCTGACGGGCCAGGTGCGGGACATCTCCAACGTGACGAAGGCGGTCGCCGCGGGTGACCTCTCGCAGAAGGTGACGGTCGACGTCGCCGGCGAGATGCTCGTGCTGAAGAACGTCGTGAACCGGATGGTGGACCAGCTGTCGTCCTTCCAGTCGGAGGTCACGCGGGTCGCCACCGAGGTGGGCATCGAGGGCAGCCTCGGCGGCCAGGCCAAGGTCGACGGCGTCACGGGCACCTGGAAGCAGCTGACCGACTCCGTCAACAGCATGGCCAACAACCTGACCAACCAGGTGCGGAACATCGCCGAGGTCACGACGGCCGTGGCCGGCGGTGACCTCTCCAGGAAGATCACCGTGGACGCCCGCGGCGAGATCCTCGAGGTCAAGAACACCGTCAACACGATGGTCGACCAGCTCTCCTCGTTCGCCGAGCAGGTCACCAGGGTGGCCCGCGAGGTGGGCACCGAGGGTCGGCTGGGCGGCCAGGCGCAGGTCTCCGGCGTGGCGGGCGTGTGGCGTGGCCTGACCGACTCCGTGAACGACATGGCGTCCAACCTCACCGACCAGGTGCGGAACATCTCGCAGGTGGCCACGGCGGTGGCGCGCGGTGACCTCTCGCAGAAGATCACCGTCGACGCGCGCGGCGAGATCCTGGAGGTCAAGAACACGGTCAACAACATGGTCGACCAGCTGTCGTCGTTCGCCGACCAGGTCACGAGGGTGGCCCGCGAGGTGGGCACGGAGGGCGTGCTCGGCGGTCAGGCCGAGGTCGAGGGCGTCTCCGGCACCTGGAAGGACCTCACCCTCTCCGTCAACGACATGGCGCGCAACCTCACCCTCCAGGTGCGGAACATCGCCGAGGTCACCAAGGCGGTGGCCGCCGGTGACCTCTCCAAGAAGATCACGGTGGACGCCCGCGGCGAGATCCTCGACCTGGTGACCACGGTGAACACGATGGTGGACCAGCTGTCCTCGTTCGCGGACGAGGTCACGAGGGTGGCCCGTGAGGTGGGCACCGAGGGCGTGCTCGGTGGCCAGGCCAAGGTGCGGGGGGTCTCGGGCACCTGGAAGGACCTGACGGACAACGTCAACGTGATGGCGCGCAACCTCACCGACCAGGTCCGTGACATCTCGGAGGTCGCCACGGCGGTCGCCAACGGCGACCTGACGAAGAAGGTCACGGTCAAGGCCAGCGGCGAGGTCGCGCAGCTCGCCGACACCGTCAACCGCATGGTGAGGACGCTCTCGCAGTTCGCGGAGCAGGTCACCAAGGTGGCGCGCGAGGTCGGCAGCGAGGGCCGGCTCGGCGGCCAGGCCAAGGTGCGGGGCGTCTCGGGCACCTGGAAGGACCTCACCGACTCGGTGAACGTGATGGCGCGCAACCTCACCGGCCAGGTCCGCAACATCACGATGGTCACCAAGGCCATCGCCAACGGCGACCTCACCAAGAAGATCGACATCGACGCCTGGGGCGAGATGCTCGACCTGAAGATCATCATCAACACCATGGTCGACCAGCTCTCCTCCTTCGCGGAGCAGGTCACCAAGGTCGCCAGGGAGGTCGGCACCGACGGACTCCTCGGTGGCCAGGCGCGGGTCCCCGACGTCGCGGGCACGTGGAAGGACCTGACCGACTCGGTGAACGAGATGGCGCGCAACCTCACCCGGCAGGTGCGCGAGATCGCCGGCGTCGCCAGCGCGGTGACCCGGGGCGACCACGGCGTCACCATCGCCGCGGACGCCGCCGGCGAGATCCTGGGCCTCCAGGAGAGCCTCAACCACATGATCAACAACCTGCGCGAGACCACCCAGGTCAACGAGGCGCAGAACTGGCTCAAGAGCAACCTCGCCCGCATCTCGGCCCAGATGCAGGGCCGGCGGGAGCTGAAGGACCTCGCGAACATGATCGTGAGCGAGCTGGTCATGGCGGTCGGCGCGCAGGTCGGCGCGTTCTTCCTGGCCGTGCCCACCGACAGCGACTCGAAGGTGGTCGCCGGCCCCGGCGAGAACGGCTCGTACCTGCTGCGCATGATCGGTTCCTACGGACCGGCCAGGGGCACGTTGAACCTCACTCTGGAGCCGGGCGAGACCCTCGTCGGCACCTCGGCGGAGGAGCGGCGCACCATCCCGTTCGGTCCGACCAGCGAGAACTACCTCACGATCTCCTCCGGGCTGGGCGAGGCGCCGGCGTCGTACGGCATCGTGCTGCCGGTGCTCTTCGAGGGCCGGGTCCTCGGCGTGCTGGAGCTCGGTTCCTTCCGGTCGTACACCGCGATCGAGCGGGACTTCCTGACCGAGATGGCGGAGATGATCGCGACCAGCGTCAACACCATCAGCGTCAACACCCAGACGGACATGCTGCTCAAGCAGTCCCGTCAGCTGGCGGAGGAACTGCGCGAGCGCACCAACCAGCTGGAGGTCCAGCAGCGGCAGCTGCAGGAGTCCAACGCCGAGCTGATGAACCAGGCGGTGGAGCTGGAGAACACCAACCGCGACATCGCCGTGAAGAACCGCGAGATCGAGGACGCGCGGCGCGGCCTTCAGGAGCGCGCCGAGCAGCTCGCGGTCTCCATGCGGTACAAGTCGGAGTTCCTGGCGAACATGTCGCACGAGCTGCGCACCCCGCTGAACTCGTTGCTGATCCTCGCCAAGCTGCTGGCGGACAACGCGGAGGGGAACCTCTCGCCGAAGCAGGTGGAGTTCGCCGAGACGATCCACGGCGCTGGCTCCGACCTGTTGCAGCTCATCAACGACATCCTCGACCTGTCGAAGGTGGAGGCCGGCAAGATGGAGGTCACCCCCAGCCGCATCGCCCTGGTGCAGCTGGTGGACTACGTCGAGGCGTCCTTCCGACCGCTGACGGCGGAGAAGAACCTGGAGTTCTCCGTCCGGGTCTCGCCGGAGCTGCCGGCCACCCTCCACACCGACGAGCAGCGCCTGGTGCAGGTGCTGCGCAACCTGCTGTCGAACGCGACGAAGTTCACCGACTCGGGCTCGGTGGAGCTCGTCATCCGACCGGTCGGCGCGGAGGCGCCCGCCGAGATCCGCGAGCAGATGCTGGACAACGGCTCGGTGCGCGACGCCGACGCCCCGCTCATCGCCTTCGCCGTCTCCGACACGGGCATCGGCATCGCGGCGAGCAAGATGCGGGTCATCTTCGAGGCGTTCAAGCAGGCCGACGGCACCACGAGCCGCAAGTACGGCGGCACGGGGCTCGGGCTGTCCATCAGCCGGGAGATCGCCCGGCTGCTCGGCGGCGAGATCCACGCGGCGAGCGAGCCCGGCCGCGGCTCCACGTTCACCCTCTACCTGCCGCTGGAGCCCACGGAGCTGCCGCCGCCCGGCTACGGGCGGCTGACCGCGGACGGTCTGAGCGTCGACGGGGGCGCGGGCGCCTCGCCGCTCCCCCCGGCAGGCCAGCGGGTCGAGGGGCGTTCCAACGGCGCGGCCCGTTCGCAGGCCCCGGAGCTCCCCGGCGGAGCGGGCGCCTCCTCGCGTGGCGCCGTGCCTGGTGACGTGGCGGGTAGCCGCGCGGGGGCTCCGGCGCCGGCCGCCGGGGCGGAGTCGGTCCCGCCGGGTGTCCCCGACGAGGAGGAGCAGAGTCGCAGGGCGTCGCGGGCGGCCGAGCGGGCCGCGGAGTCGCTCACCCAGCGGCGCCGCGAGCGGGCCGCGGCCGGCACCGATGCGCTGCGGCCGGCCGTCTTCGGGCCGGAGGCGGCCCTGGCGGGCGAGCCGCCGGCCCCGGCTCCCCGGCGGGACGCCGGCGAGGCCGGCGGGCAGGAGAGCCCCGACGAGGAGCACGGGGGCCGAGGCGCCCAGGCGCCTGCCGGTGACGGCAGGCCCCGGCGGAAGTACCGGGACTTCCGCGGCCGGAAGGTCCTCATCGTGGACGACGACGTGCGTAACGCCTTCGCGCTCACCAGCGTGCTGGAGCAGCACGGCCTGAAGGCGCTCTACGCCGAGAACGGCAGGCAGGGCATCGAGGTGCTGGAGTCCAACGAGGACATCGGGCTGGTCCTGATGGACATCATGATGCCGGAGATGGACGGGTACGCGACGACGGCCGCCATCCGGCGGATGCCGCAGTTCTCCGGGCTGCCGATCATCGCGCTGACCGCGAAGGCGATGGAGGGCGACCGGGAGAAGAGCATCGAGTCCGGCGCCTCGGACCACGTCACCAAGCCCGTCGACACGGAGCGGCTGCTGAGCGTCATGAGCCAGTGGCTCGACCCGAAGTGACGGTGAAGGATGAGCGGCGGTCTGGAGAGGAAGAGGAGGGAACTTCGGCAGCGGCTGGTGCGTTTCCGCAGTTAGTGCGACCCTGTTCGCGGTCGGCGACCTCGCGTGGTAAGGTGACGCAGCGCAATGCACTGATCACCGGGTGCCGTGCGCTGCTGGTCGTCGGCTGGTCGGACAGGGCAGTCGAGGCCGACGCGGGGGAGTTGGCCGGAGTGGTCGCCGCGTCTCCATGGCGGGGCGGGCATCGGTCACGTCGTCGCGCGTCGAGGGGCGGCGGCGTGGACTCGCTGGCACGGGGGCTGGCGAAGATGTCACCATGTCCGGCACAGGCCATCGGACGGCGTACACCGCCGTCCACAACGGCGGTGTGGAGCCACGCCGCAGGGGCGAGGAGGACGGGCCATGGTGCAGAAGGCCAAGATCCTCCTGGTCGATGACCGGCCGGAGAACCTCCTCGCACTCGAGGCGATTCTCTCGGCGCTCGATCAGACGCTGGTCCGGGCATCGTCAGGGGAGGAAGCGCTCAAGGCGCTGCTCACGGAGGACTTCGCGGTCATCCTGCTGGATGTCCAGATGCCCGGCATGGACGGATTCGAGACCGCCGCCCACATCAAGCGCCGCGAGCGCACCCGGGACATTCCCATCATCTTCCTGACCGCCATCAACCACGGCCCCCACCACACCTTCCGCGGCTACGCCGCCGGCGCCGTGGACTACATCTCCAAGCCGTTCGACCCGTGGGTGCTGCGCGCGAAGGTCTCCGTCTTCGTCGACCTGCACAAGAAGAACGTGCAGCTGCGCGAGCAGGCGGCGCTGCTGCGGCGCGAGCTGGAGGGCACCCAGAGCGGTCAGGCCGCCGTCAGCGAGGCCGAGCAGCGTGCCGTCGCCGGCGGGCTGCTGCCCGAGCTGTCGGCTCGGCTCGCGGCCGTGGAGGAGCAGGCCGAGGCCCTCTCCAAGGAGCTGGCAGGCTCCGGAGGCGGCCCCGCCGTCTCCACCGCGGCGCACCTCGAACGCAAGATCGCGGGCCTGCGCCGCGCCCTCGACGCCCTCCAGCCGGGATCGGAGGGCGAGCGGCGGTCGGCCGAGGACGCGCCCCAGTCGGTGGAGAGCCACCCGAGCTGACGGCCCGTCGGCGGCTGTCCCGCCGTCCCGCGCCCGGCTGAGTGTCCCGACCCGGGCGGCCCGGTAACCTCACCCCCATGGCCTCACAAACGTCCGGAGGCTCCTCCGGCGCGCGCGCCGGGCGCGGCGGCGGGGGAGCGAGGAAGGCGCCCGCGAAGAAACCCGCGGCGAAGAAGCCCGCGGCCAAGCCGCCCTCCTCCGTCGCGCGCATCGCCCGGAAGGTGCTGTGGGGCCTGTGGATGGGCCTGGCGCGGCCCGTGGGGGCGCTCCTGCGGGGAGTCGGGCAGGGCGCGAAGGGGCTCGACCCCGCCCTGCGGAAGGACGGCCTGGCGCTGCTGCTGCTCGGCGTCGCCCTCGTCACGGCCGTGGGCACCTGGTCCAACCAGGAGGGACCCGTCGGTGAGGTCGTCACCGAGGTCATCACCGGCGCGTTGGGGCGGCTGGACCTGCTGTGCCCGCTCGTGCTCGGCTTCATCGCCCTCCGCCTCTTCCGGCACCCGGAGAAGCAGGAGGCCAACGGCCGGATCGTCATCGGGCTGACCGCGCTCCTCGTGGGCGTGTTGGGGCTCGTGCACCTGGCCACCGGGGGACCGGGCCGCAGTGAGGGCGCGCAGGCGCTGCGCGACACCGGCGGACTGGTCGGCTGGGCCGCCTCCCGCCCGCTCTCCCACGCGGTGGGTGAGCCGCTGGCCGTGGCGCTGCTGACGTTGCTGACCGTCTTCGGTCTCCTGGTCGTCACGGCCACGCCGGTGAACGCGATCCCGCGGCGGCTGCGCCAGGGGGCGGCGCGCCTCGGCCTGGTCGGGGACGGCGAGCGGCGGTCGGCCGAGGACGCGGACGGCGACCCGGAGGCGATCGAGGCGGACTGGCGTCCCCGCCAGGCGACGACACGGCCGTCCCGGGCCCGCGGGGCGTCGCGGGCCGGCGGGGGCGAGACCGCCGGTGGCCGTGGTGGCGACGGTGGCGAGGACGGCGGGGCCTCGCGCGCCGAGCGGGAGGCCCTCGAACGCCGCCGTTCCCCGCGCGGGCGCGCCGGCCGTCGCGGGACCGCGCCCGACCCGGTCGACGTGGCCAGCGCCGCGGCGGCGGCCCTCGACGGCGCGGTGCGCCACGGCGTCGAGCCCTCCCCGCTGGTCGCCGACCTCAGCAGCCAGGTCTCCAGCGGCGCCTCGGGCCGTGGGCGGGGCAGGGGCGGCGGCCGGGCGCGCGCCGGGGCCGCCGACGCCACGTCCCAGGCGGGCCCGGCAGCCGCTCACGCCAGCGCCGGGACGGGGAGCGGCGCCGGCACCGTTCCCGACCTGACCAAGCCGTCCCCCGAGCCCACCGAGCTGCCCCCCCGCGCCGAGCAGCTCCAGCTCTCGGGCGACATCACCTACGCCCTGCCGTCGCTGGACCTGCTCCAGCGGGGCGGTCCGGGACGGAGCCGCAGCGCCGCCAACGACCTCGTCGTCGACGCGTTGAGCACCGTCTTCACCGAGTTCAAGGTGGACGCCCGCGTCACCGGCTTCACCCGTGGCCCCACCGTCACCCGCTACGAGGTCGAGCTCGGTCCCGCCGTCAAGGTCGAGAAGATCACCGCGCTGACCCGGAACATCGCCTACGCCGTGGCCAGCCCCGACGTCCGCATCATCAGCCCCATCCCGGGCAAGTCGGCGGTCGGGATCGAGATCCCCAACAGCGACCGCGAGATGGTCAACCTCGGCGACGTGCTGCGCACCGCCGACGCCGTCGGCGAGGACCAGCCGCTGCTGGTGGGTCTCGGCAAGGACGTCGAGGGCGGGTACGTGATGGCGAACCTGGCGCGGATGCCGCACCTGCTGGTCGCGGGGGCGACCGGCTCGGGCAAGTCCTCGAACATCAACTGCCTGATCACCTCGATCATGATGCGCGCCACGCCCGAGGACGTCCGGCTGGTGCTCATCGACCCCAAGCGCGTCGAGCTCACCGCCTACGAGGGCATCCCCCACCTGATCACCCCGATCATCACCAACCCCAAGCGGGCCGCCGAGGCCCTCCAGTGGGTGGTCCGGGAGATGGACCTGCGCTACGACGACCTCGCCGCCTACGGCTTCCGCCACATCGACGACTTCAACACCGCGGTGCGCGCGGGAAAGGTCACGGCACCCGAGGGCAGCGAGCGCGAGCTGACGCCCTATCCGTACCTTCTGGTGATCGTGGACGAGTTGGCGGACCTGATGATGGTCGCGCCACGGGACGTCGAGGACGCGATCGTCCGCATCACCCAGCTCGCCCGCGCCGCCGGCATCCACCTGGTCCTGGCCACCCAGCGGCCGAGCGTCGACGTCGTCACGGGTCTGATCAAGGCCAACGTGCCCTCGCGGCTCGCCTTCGCCACCTCCTCCCTCGCCGACAGCCGCGTCATCCTCGACCAGCAGGGCGCCGAGAAGCTGATCGGCAAGGGCGACGGGCTCTTCCTCCCCATGGGGGCGAACAAGCCCGTGCGCATGCAGGGCGCCTTCGTCACCGAGGAGGAGGTGGCGGCCGTGGTGACGCACTGCAAGCAGCAGATGACGCCGGTCTTCCGCAACGACGTCACCGTGGACACGGCCAGGAAGAGGGAGATCGACGAGGAGATCGGCGACGACCTCGACCTGCTGTGCCAGGCGGCGGAGCTGGTGGTCTCGACGCAGTTCGGCTCCACGTCCATGCTCCAGCGCAAGCTGCGGGTGGGCTTCGCCAAGGCGGGCCGGCTGATGGACCTGATGGAGTCGCGGGGGGTGGTCGGCCCGAGCGAGGGCTCCAAGGCCCGCGACGTCCTCGTCAAACCGGACGAACTCGACGGAGTGCTCGCGCTCATCCGTGGGGAGACTTCTCCCTAGCGCCGCTCCGAGCGCGGGCGCGCGCCGGGGGCATTGTCACCCTCATCGCGCGAGCCGCCAGTCGCGCGGCCTGTCCTGCCGCCATCCGGAGATCGTCGGACGTGTCGACCATCCGCTTGGCGGACAAACTCTGTCGGCCCGCTTGCTCCGTCGTTTCGCTCCGCCCCTAGACTTGGGTACACAGCACGTGGCCTCACGCTCGAAAGGCGCCCCCGTGTCCAATGGCAACTCCTCCGCCAAGGACCGGCCTTCCGTCGGTCGGCTCCTCCAGCAGGCCCGCATCGACGCGAAACTGACCGTGGACGAGGTCAGTTCCACCACGCGCGTGCGTGTTCCCATCGTCCACGCCATCGAGGAGGACGACTTCTCCCGCTGCGGTGGCGAGGTCTACGCCCGAGGTCACATCCGCACGCTGGCGCGCGCCGTGGGCTTGGACCCGACCGAGGTCATCGAGCGGTACAACGAGCAGCACGGCGTCAGTCCGCCGACCACCCCGACGGCGCCGATCTTCGAGGCCGAGCGGATCCGGCCCGAGCCGCGCCGCCCCAACTGGACGGCCGCCATGGTCGCCGCCATCGTCGCCGTGATCGGCTTCGTCGGCTTCACTTTCTTCAACGGCAACGACTCGGGTGACCCCGGCGCCGTCGCCGACGGGTCCCAGACGCCGGGCGACACCTCGGGGACGGAGCAGGGCGGCGAGGACCTCGAGCCCACTCCGGGCGACCCCTCGCCGACGCGGCCGGATCCGGAGGAGAGCGCGGTGGCGGGCGTGCCGGCCGACAAGGTCACCGTCAAGCTCACGGTCCAGGGTGGCGAGAGCTGGATCTCCGTCCACGACAGCAACGGGCAGCAGCTCTTCCAGGGCGTCCTGCAGGACGGGGACTCCGAGTCCTTCACCGACGACGAGCAGATCGACCTCGTGCTCGGGAACGCCGGCGCCGTCCAGCTCCACGTCAACGGTCAGGAGATCGAGGACGTCGGCGAGATGGGCCAGGTGCAGCGCCTGAGCTACACCCCGGGAAACCCCGAGGAGGGCTGAGGGCAGGCCGGCTGACGCGGGCTGTGTCGTGCCCGTGCGTCGCCCCGGACCGCCGCGGCAGGCGGGTGGTCCGGGACGAAGTAGGCTGAGATCATGTCCGAACGCCGCACCGTCGCCCTCGTCACTCTTGGTTGTGCCCGTAATGAGGTGGATTCCGAGGAGCTGGCGGGCCGACTGGCAGCAGACGGCTGGGAGTTGGTCAACGACGCGGCGGACGCCGAGGTCGCCGTCGTCAACACCTGCGGCTTCGTGGAGTCGGCGAAGAAGGACTCCGTCGACGCGCTGCTGGAGGCGGCCGAGCTGAAGACCGGGGCGACGGAGGGGGAGGCCCGCACCCGGGCCGTCGTCGCCGTCGGATGCATGGCGGAGCGGTACGGGCGGGAGCTGGCCGAGGCGTTGCCCGAGGCGGACGGCGTGCTCGGCTTCGACGACTACGCGGACATCTCCAGCCGGCTGCGCACGATCCTCGGCGGCGGCGGACACGTCTCGCACGTGCCGAGCGACCGGCGGACGTTGCTTCCCCTCAGCCCGGTGGAGCGGCCGGCCGCCCTGGTGGGCGAGCGGGCCGTCGCCGTTCCCGGCCACGGCGGGGCCCTCGGCGGCTCCTCCCACGAGCCCTCGGCCGCGTCGGCCGTGACCGCCGCCTCGGCCACGGAACGTCCCGGGGCGGTCCCGGCCGACCTGCCGCCCGGCGTCGCCCCCGCCTCCGGGCCCAGACCGCCGCTGCGGCGCCGCCTCGGCAGCGGCCCGGTCGCCTCCGTGAAGATCGCCTCGGGCTGCGACCGTCGCTGCGCCTTCTGCGCCATCCCCTCCTTCCGCGGCTCCTTCGTCTCGCGCCGCCCCGCCGACGTCCTGGCCGAGGCGCGCTGGCTCGCCGGGCAGGGCGTCTCGGAGATCATGCTGGTCTCGGAGAACAACACCTCCTACGGCAAGGACCTCGGCGACATCCGGCTCCTGGAGACACTGCTGCCGGCGCTGGCGGCGGTCGACGGGCTGGAGCGGATCCGCGTCAGCTACCTGCAGCCGGCGGAGATGCGCCCCGGCCTGATCGACGTGCTGACCGGGACGGAGAAGGTCGCGCCGTACTTCGACCTCTCCTTCCAGCACTCCGCGCCGGGCGTGCTGCGCGCCATGCGCCGCTTCGGGGACACCGAGCGGTTCCTCGAGCTGATCGCCGCCATCCGCGAGCGGGCGCCGAGGGCGGGCGTGCGCTCGAACGTGATCGTGGGGTTTCCCGGCGAGAGCGAGGCGGACCTGGCCGAGCTGGAGCGCTTCCTCGTGGCGGCCCGGCTCGACGCCGTCGGCGTCTTCGGGTACTCGGACGAGGAGGGCACCGAGGCCGTCTCCTACGACGGCAAGCTCCCCGCGGAGGAGATCGCCGAGCGGCTGACGCGGGTCTCCTCGCTCGCGGACGAGCTGATGGCGCAGCGCGCGGAGGAGCGGATAGGGGAGCCGGCGAGCGTCCTGGTCGAGGAGATCCTCGGTCCTGACGCCGCCGAGGCCGGCCACGGCGGGGACGGTGCCGACGGCGCACTGGACGGCATCCTCGACGAGGTGGACCTGGGCGAGGTGGCCGCGGCGGGGGGCGAGCCGGTCGCCGTGGGCCGTGGCGCGCACCAGGCACCCGAGACCGACGGCCAGATCCTGGTCCTCGGGGGGCGCGGGGCCCCGCCCCGGCCGGGGCGGCTCCTGGCGGCGGAGATCGTCGCGGCCCGGGGCGTGGACCTCGTGGCGGTGGCGGTCCCGGAGAGCTCGGGGGACCGCGGCGACGCCGGGGCCGGGAGATGACGGACATGCCGGCCGCGGCCGGCGCGCGGCCCGCGCGCGAGCAGCCGGGTCTGTGGAACATCGCCAACGTTCTCACCATGGTCCGGCTGCTGCTGGTGCCGGGCCTCGTGTTGCTGATGTTCGCCGACGACGGGCACGACCCGGGGTGGCGCTCCCTGGCCTGGGCGGCCTTCACCGTCGCGATGATCACCGACCTGCTCGACGGGGAGATCGCCCGCCGTCGCAACCTCGTGACCGACTTCGGCAAGATCGCCGACCCGATCGCGGACAAGGCGATCATGGGCGCCGCCCTGATCTGCCTGTCGGTCCTCTCCGACCTGCCCTGGTGGGTGACGGTCACCATCCTGAGCCGGGAGTTCGGCATCACGCTGCTGCGCTTCTGGGTGATCCGGCACGGCGTCATCCCGGCCAGCCGCGGCGGCAAGCTCAAGACGCTGACCCAGGGCGTGGGGGTGGGGATGTACATCCTGTCCCTGACCGGGTTCCTGGCGACGCTGCGCTGGTGGGTGATGGCGCTGGCCGTGCTCCTCACCGTGGGCACCGGCCTGGACTACGTGCGGCGGGCCCTTCTCCTGCGCCGGGCGGGCCTGGCCACACAGCGCGTCGAGACCTCTCGTGACGACCGGAGGTGAGAGCGTCGGGGTCGCCGCGGAGGCGCTCGACCTGCTGGTACGCCGGGGGCAGACGCTCGCCGTCGCCGAGTCCCTCACGGGCGGGCTGGTCGCGGCGGCCCTGACCGACGTTCCGGGCGCCTCGCGGGCCTTCCGCGGCTCGGTCACGGCGTACGCCACGGACGTCAAGCGCGAGGTGCTCGGGGTGGACGGCGGGCTGCTGGCCGAGCGTGGCCCGGTCGACGCCGAGGTCGCCGGAGGGCTGGCCGCCGGAGCCCGGCGGCTTCTCGCCGCGGACTGGGGGCTCGCCACGACGGGGGTGGCCGGTCCCGGCCCACAGGACGGAGTGCCGGCCGGGACCGTGTACGTGGCGGTTTCGCGGCCCGGAAGCGGGGGAGTCGTGGCTCAACGGCTCCGTATCCCCGGAGACCGGGCCGTGGTACGGGCCGGCAGCGTTCGCGCGGTGCTCGCCCTGCTACGCGACCAGCTGATCCACACTGTCGCCAGGACGGGGCAGGATACGGAACAGAACGGAGACGATGGATGTTTGCAGCCCTGAGTGAACAAGACATCGCTCCCCGGCCGGTTGGAGTCCGAGGCGGTACGGTGGGGCATGAAGCAAGCGAGGCCAACGGTCCGAGGAGGGAGCCACCGATGATCCTGCTCCGTCGCCTGCTGGGTGACGTGCTGCGTCGGCAGCGCCAACGTCAGGGCCGTACTCTGCGCGAAGTGTCCTCCTCGGCACGCGTCTCCCTCGGTTACCTCTCGGAGGTGGAGCGGGGGCAGAAGGAAGCTTCCTCCGAACTTCTGGCCGCCATCTGCGACGCTCTGGAGCTGCGGATGTCGGAGCTGCTGCGGGAGGTCAGCGACGAGCTGGCCCTCGCCGAGCTCGCCCAGTCCGCCGCGAGCGACGCCGTGCCGTCCCTGGGCGTCCCGCCCGGCAGGACGCTGGAGCGTCCCATGCTCAACCCGGTGCGTGTGACGTCCGTCACTCACCGTCCCGACGAGCGCGTCACGATCAAGGCCCCCGCCGAGGCCGTGGACGTCGTCGCCGCCTGATCGCGGCCTGACCCCGTCCCCGTTCTCCGATTCCTTCGCCAGAGCCTCACGTCCGAGTCCTTCGGCCCCCGTGGCCCGACGCCGGAGCGGACATCCGGCCCGTCTCCCGGCCGCTCAGGGGCGAAGCCGCAGACCGCGCGGCGTCGCGTGGAAGCCCGCGCGCTCCAGCAGACCAGTCCACAGGGAGTCGGCCAGCACCGCCGCGCCGTTCACCCGCTCGACGGTGAGCGTGCCCACCGCCCCCTGCCGCACGGCGTGGGCGAGCGCCTCGGCGGCTGACAGCAGCGACGCCTCGGCCCCGCCGGGATCGCCCTCCGCCTCCGCGGGCCAGGCCAGCAGCGTCCGGCCACCCCGCTCCACGTACAGCGTCAGCGCGCCCCCCACCAGCACCACCAGGGCCCCGGCCTTGCGGCCCGGCTTGTGCCCCGCGGCCTGCGGAGCCTCGGGCCACGGCAGGGCGGCGCCGTAGGCGTTGGCCGGGTCCGCGGCGGCGAGCACCACCGCGCGCCGCTCCGCCTGGTGCCCCGCTCGGTCCTCGGCCGTGCTGATGGCCCGCAGCCGGTCCACGGCCCCGTCCATCGCGAACTGCGCCGCCCCCAGTCCCTCCACCACGTATCCGCGCCGAGCCTGTCCGCTCTCCTCGAACGCCGACAGCACGCGATACGCGGCGGCGAAGCCGCCCTCCACCCCTTCGGCGGCCACGGCGCCACGCGTGACCACCCCGTGCCGGTCCAGCAGTGTGCGGGCCAGGGCGTGGGCGCGCAGCGTGGGGTCCGTCTCCCGCTCGGGCAGCAGCGACCAGCGGCCCGCCACCGTCGGCGGGCCGCTCCGCGACGCCGGGGCGCGCCCCGCACGGCCACCGGGCGCGGCGGCCATGCTGTACCGGCCGCGCGGCGCCGACCGCTTCGCCCGGTGGGCCACGGACCCGGCGGTGCGGCCCGCGCCGAGCAGCGCGCGCAGCGGGCCGAGCGTGTCGTTCGTCAGCCGACCGGACCAGGCCAGCTCCCAGACCACCTCGGCCAGCCGGGCGTCCGGCAGCTCGTGGCCCGCGGCCCGCACCTGCTCGGCTATCTGCCGGAAGAACAGCCCGTACCCCCCGGCCAAGGCCTCGAGCACCGCGTCGTGGACCGGCGAGAGCTCCAGGGGCCGTGGTGGGGGCAGCAGCAGCGGCGCGCCGTCGGCCGGGTACAGGGAGATCCAGCCGTCCGTGCCGGGCAGCGCGCCCGCGCCCGCCCAGACCACCTCGCCCGAGGCCGTCAGCTCGTCCAGCAGCGGCGGGGCGTACCCCACCACCCGGGACGGCAGCACCAGCCGTTCCAACGCGGAGGCGGGGACCGGGGCGCCCTGCAGCTGCTCGACGGCCCGCAGCAGCCCGTCGACGCCGCGCAGGCCGCCGCGGGCGGGCAGGCTGCCGGCCTGCTGCCAGCGCGGGAGGAAGGACGCCAACGCCGTCGGCGGCACCGGCTCCAGCTCCTGCCGCAGCGCCGCGAGGGAGCGCCGCCGCAGCCGGCGCAGCACCGACGGCTCGCACCACTCGTGACCCACGCCGCCGGGCGTGAACTCGCCCTGCACCAGGCGGCCGTCGGCCGCCAGCCGGTGCAGCGCGCCGTCCGCGACGGCCGTGCCGAGACCGAAGCGGGCCGCGACACCCTCCGAGGTGAACGGCCCGTGGGTGCGGGCGTACCGCGCCAGCAGATCACCCAGGGGGTCCCTGACCGGCTCGGTGAACGCCTCCGGCACCCCCACGGGCAACGCGGCCCCCAGCGCGTCCCGCAGCCTCCCCGCGTCCTCGATGGCCGTCCAGTGCTCCCGCCCGGCCACACGGACCCGCAGCGCGCGGCGGGCGTCGGCCAGCTCGCGCGCCCACTCCGGCCGGGCGCCCCGCTCGGCCAGCTCGTCGTCGGTCAGCGGCCCGAGGACCCGCAGGACGTCGGCGACGCCCTCGGCGTCCCGCACCCGGCGCTCCGGTGTCAGCCACTGCAGCTCCCGCTCCAGCTCCGCCAGCACCCCGGGGTCGAGCAACTCCCGGAGCTCGGCGCGGCCCAGCAGCTCGGCCAGGAGCCGGGAGTCCAGCGACAGGGCCGCGGCGCGGCGCTCAGCCAGCGGCGAGTCCCCCTCGTAGAGGTACTGGGCGACGTATCCGAACAGGAGGGAGCGGGCGAACGGCGAGGGCTCCGGCGTGGTCACCTCGACCAGCCGGACCCGGCGGGCCTCCACGTCCGCCATCAGCTCCGTGAGACCCGGCACATCGAAGACGTCCTGGAGGCACTCGCGGACCGCCTCCAGGATGACGGGGAACGACCCGAACTCGCTGGCCACCGAGAGCAGCTGCGCCGCCCGCTGCCGCTGCTGCCACAGCGGGGTGCGCCGCCCCGGGCTGCGGCGCGGCAGCAGCAGCGCCCGCGCGGCGCACTCGCGGAACCGGGCCGCGAACAGCGCCGAGCCGCCGACCTGCTCGGTGACCAGCCGCTCCACCTCGCCGGCGTCGACCAGCACGTCCGCCGCGCCGACCGGCGGCGGCGCCTCGTCGAACACGGACGCTCCGAGCCCGGGGTCGGGAACGTCGGCGGAGTCGTCCGGCTCGGCGAACAGGTCGGCGTCGGGAAGCCGCAGCACGATGCCGTCGTCGGCGTGCAGGACCTGCGCGTCGAGGCCGAAGCGCTCGGTCAGGCGGGCGCCGAGCGCCAGCGCCCACGGGGCGTGCACCTGCGCTCCGAACGGCGAGTGCACCACGACCCGCCAGTCGCCGAGCTCGTCCCGGAAGCGCTCGACGACGATGGTCCGGTCGTCGGGGACGTACCCGCAGGCCTGGCGTTGCTCGTCGAGATAGGCCAGGACGTTGTCCACCGCCCAGGTGTCGAGGCCCGCGGCGGTCAGCCGCGCACGGGCCTCCTCGGGCGCCAGCCGCCCGGTCTCCCGCAGGAACGCGCCCAGCGCCCGGCCCAGCTCCAGCGGCCGGCCCAGCTGGTCCCCCTTCCAGAACGGCAGGCGGCCCGGCACGCCGGGCGCGGGCGAGACCAGCACCCGGTCGCGCGTGATGTCCTCGATCCGCCACGAGGTGGTGCCGAGGGTGAAGACGTCCCCGACGCGGGACTCGTAGACCATCTCCTCGTCGAGCTCGCCCACCCGGCCGCCGCCCCTGGACGGGTCGGCGCCGGCGAGGAAGACCCCGAACAGGCCACGGTCGGGAATGGTGCCGCCGGAGGTGACGGCCAGCCGCTGCGCGCCGGGCCGGCCCGTGACCGTGCCCGCGACCCTGTCCCACACCAGGCGGGGGCGCAACTCGGCGAAGGCGTCGGACGGATACCGACCGGCGAGCATGTCCAGCACCGCGTGGTACGCCGACTCGGGCAGCGCCGCGAAGGGCGCCGCGCGCCGCACCAGGGCCAGCAGCTCCTCCACGTCCCAGGTGTCCAGCGCCACCATGGCGACCAGCTGCTGCGCCAGCACGTCCAGCGGGTTGGCCGGGACGCGCAGCGCCTCGATCGCGCCCGTCCGCATCCGCTCGGTCACCACGGCCGCCTGCACCAGGTCGCCCCGGTACTTCGGGAGGACCACGCCGGCCGAGACCGCGCCGACTTGGTGCCCGGCGCGACCCACACGTTGCAGCCCGGAGGCGACGGAGGGCGGCGACTCGACCTGGACGACCAGGTCCACCGCGCCCATGTCGATGCCGAGCTCCAGGCTGGAGGTGGCCACGACCGCGGGCAGCCGACCGGCCTTGAGGTCCTCCTCGATGTGTGCCCGCTGCTCCTTGGCGACCGAGCCGTGGTGGGCGCGGGCCAGCACCGGCGGCGCTCCGCGAGCCGCGCCCGAGCCGCCCATCAGCTCGGCGGGGGAGTGCTCCTCGGGGAGCGGCTCGCCCGTGGCGCGCTCGTGGGCGATCTCGTTCATCCGGTTGCACAGGCGTTCGGCGAGGCGACGGGAGTTGACGAAGACGATCGTCGAGCGGTGGGCCTGGACGAGGTCGACGATCCGCTCCTCCACCGGGGGCCAGATCGACGGCCGCTCCGGCGCCTCGCCCGGGGTCTGCGGCATGACGTCCCGCACGGGGGAGCCGCCGAGCTCGCCCATGTCGGGCACCGGCACCTCCACCGACAGCCGGAACTCCTTCTCCGAGGGCGGCTGGACGACCTTCGCCGTGCGCTGCGGCGACAGGAAGCGGGCCACCTCGTCCACGGGCCGCACCGTGGCCGACAGGCCGACGCGCCGGGCGGGCCGCTCCAGGAGGGCGTCCAGCCGCTCCAGGGAGAGCGCCAGGTGCGCGCCGCGCTTGGTGCCGGCCACCGCGTGCACCTCGTCGAGGATCACCGTCTCCACGCCGGCAAGCGCCTCCCGCGCCGCGGACGTCAGCATCAGGAAGAGCGACTCGGGCGTGGTGATCAGGATGTCCGGCGGCCGGGTGACCAGCGCCCGGCGCTCGGCGGCGGGCGTGTCCCCGGTGCGGATGCCGACCCTGACCTCGGGCTCCGCCAGGCCCAGCCGCACCGACTCCTGGCGGATGCCGATCAGCGGACTGCGAAGGTTGCGCTCCACGTCGACGGCGAGGGCCTTCAGCGGCGAGACGTACAGCACGCGACAGCGGCGGCCGCGCTCGGCCGGAGGCGGCGTGGCGGCCAGCCGGTCCAGCGAGGCGAGGAAGGCCGCCAACGTCTTGCCCGACCCCGTCGGCGCGACCACCAGCACGTCCGACTCCTCCGCGATGGCCTGCCAGGCGCCCCGCTGCGCCGGCGTCGGCGCGCGGAAGGCGCGGGCGAACCACGCGCGGGTGGCCGGGGAGAAGCCGGCGAGCGCCGCGTCGGGCGCCCCACCGGGCTCGTCGGACGTGTCGGGGGTGGTCATACGCCCATCGTGCACCTCCGCACTGACAGCGGCCCGCCGCGGGGTCTGAGCGCCGCCGCACCAAGGGTTCCGCGGGGTTCCGAGGGGTTCCGTGGGGTGCCGCGGGGTTCAGAGCCTGCCGTAGGCGCGCAGCGTGCGCAGCGCCTCGACGGTGACGATCGCCCGCCGGGTGGCCGTGCTCCCCGGCGGCCAGGCGCGCCGCCCGAGCGGCCAGCCGCCGTCGTCCTGCTGCTGCGCGGCGAGCAGGTCGAGAGAGCGCTCCAGCTCGCCGTCGGTGAACCAGCGCCTGGCCAGGGAGGTGGGGCTGCGGGCGACGGCGCAGGCGAGGGGGTGGCCGCGACGGTCCTGGCCGGTCACCACCAGCCTCCGGTGGCGCACCGCGCGGCCGAGGCGGTCGCCCAGGGCCTCGGCGCGGGGACGGTCGGGCGCGCCGTCGAGGAAGGCGAGCGCCGCCAGCACCCGGCGTGGGTCGCGCGCCTCGCGCGCCTGGCGTTCCACAGCCGCCCAGGCGAAGTCCGTCGCCCGGAACAGCCAGGCGTGCCAGACACCGTTGCGGTGGAGCAGGCCGGCGACGGGTCCGGTGGCCAGCAGGTCGCCGGTGACGTGGCCGGCACCCGCCGGGGAGGCGTCCGCCCCGCCTCCCTGGCCGGTGGCGGAGCCGGCGAGCCAAGGGGCGACGGGGGCGTCCTCCCGCGTGGGGTGGAGGGTGGGCAGGGCGCCGTCGGGGGCGGAGACGCCGGTGAGGTAGTGGCAGATCCGCTCGGTGCGGCGGGCGTCGCAGCGGCCGATCTCGTCCAGGGCGCGGAGCGCGACGACGGCGTGCAGGGGTTGGCTCGCCGGCTCGCGAACGTCCGGGTCGAGGGCGTGGCCGAAGCCGTGGTCGGGGTTGCGGTAGGCGCCCAGCGCGGACTCGACGGAGTCGGGGTCGCCGTCGCGGAAGTGGTAGGCGAACCGCCGTCGTTCCAGGACGCGGGCGGTCAGCCACAGGAAGCGTTCGGCGCGGGCGAGGAGGGACGTTCGGCTGGCAGGCATCAGCCGACCGTAGGGCCGGGACGGGCGGGTGGGCAGGGGATCGGGCCGGGTTGCACCCGCGCGGCGGGATACTGGGGGCATGCGGTTGACGGACTTCTGGGAGCGGATGGAGGAGCACTTCGGCGGTGCGTACGCCGACTCCTTCGCCCGGGACCACGTCATGTCCGAGCTCGGTGGACGGACGGTGTACGAGGCGCTGGAGGCGGGCTGGGACGCCCGGGAGGTCTGGCGGGGGGTGTGCGCGGCGGTCGATGTGCCGGAGCACCTGCGGTAGCCGGGTGCCCGGGTAGCCGGGTGGCCCGGGTGGCTGCCGGGCCGTTCGCTTGACACGAAAATCGAACAGCCTTTCTCATGGTGGGACGCGAGACGGCGCCCTGTTCGGCTGATCGCCGCTCGGCGGCCGGTGGTCGGCGGTCGATTGTCAGTGGGGGGCGCTAGCGTCCCTGATTGTGAAGCGAACGAACCAGACGGACCGGGTGGCACCCATGGCAGGTACGGACCGCGAGAAGGCGCTCGACGCCGCGCTCGCGCAGATCGAGCGGCAGTTTGGAAAGGGCGCGGTGATGCGCCTGGGCGAGCGGCCGAATGAGCCGGTCGAGGTGATTCCCACCGGCGCCACGTCGTTGGACATCGCCCTCGGCGTCGGCGGGCTTCCGCGCGGGCGGGTCGTCGAGGTCTTCGGGCCGGAGTCCAGCGGCAAGACCACGCTGACGCTGCACGCGGTGGCGAACGCTCAGAAGGCCGGCGGCACGGTGGCCTTCGTGGACGCGGAACACGCGTTGGACCCCGAGTACGCCAAGCGGCTGGGGGTCGACGTCGACCAGCTGATCCTCTCCCAGCCGGACAACGGCGAGCAGGCGCTGGAGATCACGGACATGCTGATCCGCTCCGGAGCGCTGGACCTCATCGTCATCGACTCCGTCGCCGCCCTGGTGCCGCGCGCGGAGATCGAGGGCGAGATGGGGGACTCCCATGTGGGCCTGCAGGCGCGGCTGATGAGCCAGGCGCTGCGGAAGATCACGGGCGCGCTCAGCCAGTCGAAGACCACCGCGATCTTCATCAACCAGCTCCGGGAGAAGGTCGGCGTGATGTTCGGCTCCCCCGAGACGACCACGGGTGGGCGGGCGCTGAAGTTCTACGCCTCGGTGCGGTTGGACATCCGCCGCATCGAGACCCTCAAGGACGGCACCGAGGCGGTGGGCAACCGCACGCGGGTCAAGGTCGTGAAGAACAAGGTCGCCCCGCCCTTCAAGCAGGCCGAGTTCGACATCCTCTACGGCGTCGGCATCAGCCGCGAGGGTGGACTCATCGACATGGGCGTCGAGCACGGCTTCGTCCGCAAGTCCGGCGCCTGGTACACCTACGAGGGCGACCAACTCGGCCAGGGCAAGGAGAACGCGCGGAACTTCCTGCGGGACAACCCCGACCTGGCCAACGAGATCGAGAAGAAGATCAAGGAGAAGCTGGGCGTCGGGCCCAAGCCGGCGCCGGAGGCTGAGCCGGGCGCCGACGCGGCCGGAGCGGGCGCCGGATCGGCGGCCACACCGGCTGGAGCCACGAGCACCGCGGGTGCGGCGGCGGGCCGTGCCACGGCGAAGACGTCCGCCGGCTCCGCCCGTGCCACCGCCAGCAGGGCGGCCGCGGTGGCCAAGAGCTGACCGTGACCCGTCGCAGCGAGTGGCCCGAGGAGTCCTCCGAGACCTCCTTCGATGACTGCGGTGGCCTCGCCCCGTCGAGGGCCGGGGCGGGGTCGCCGCGCAGCCGGGAGGTCCCGCCGGAGGAGCGGGCTCGGGCGATCTGCCTGCGCCTGCTCACCGTGGCGCCGCGCACCCGGCGCCAGCTCGCCGACGCGCTGCGCGCCCGTGAGGTGCCCGAGTCCGCCATCGCCGAGGTTCTCGACCGCCTTCAGGAGGTCGGGCTCGTCGACTACGAGGTCTTCGCGGCCGCATGGGTGGACTCCCGGCACCACGGGCGAGGGCTGGCGCGCCGCGCCCTGGCCGGGGAGCTGCGGACCCGGGGGGTCGACGCCGCCATCATCGAGCGGGCCGTGGAGCGCCTGGACGGCGAGCAGGAGGAGGAGACCGCGCGGGCACTGGTCGCTCGCAGGCTGCGCGCGACGCGAGGGCTTGAGGAGGGGAAACGCGTGCGGCGGCTGGTCGCGATGCTGGCCCGCCGGGGGTACGCGGAGGGCACGGCCCGGCGCGTGGTCCGTGAGGCGCTCCGCGAGGAGGGCGAGGACCCCGAGATACTCGACCGGCACCTCCCGGACGCCGCGGGCTGACCCGCCACGGCGCCGCCGCACCAAGGCCCGCCCGCGTTCTCGTGGTGCGTCGCGCCCTCGGGGTCACCACGCGCCCGGTCCGTCCACTGCCGGTTCCTGGGTAGTAGGCAGCAGGCAGCAGGCAGCAGGCGACTGGCGGTCCCGGGGTGTGTCCGCACAGTCGGGTGGCGTTGGATCGGGCCACGGAGGGGACGCCGTCAGTGGCTGCCCGGGCTCTCCGTCGTGTCGGAGGCGGCTCCCGCGGGTGGCGTGTCCGGCGCGGCGGCGCCGCGCAGGGCGTGGACGCAGGCCCGCAGCCCGTCCCGCTCGGTGCCGGGCAGCGCGGCGGCCAGGTGCCCGTCCGGGCGCACCACCAGCAGGGTGTGGGGTCCCGCGCCGGGGTAGTCCTCGGTCACCAACACGTCGGCCGGCATCGGCAGCCCTCCGGCCGTGGTGGCGAGCGCGGGCATCAGTCCGGCGGACAGCCAGTGCCGGGCGTCCCACACCCGGGCACCGGGCGCGGTCAGGAGGAGGAGCACGCGGCCGCCCAGCAGCTCCCGTAGGCGGCCACGCGAGCCGTCGAGCGCCGTCACCGGCACGTCGGCGACGGCCGCCCCCGGCGGCGTCCCCGTGGCCGCGGTGCGCGCCGGAGCGGGCGCCAGGGGAGAGGTCGTGTACCGGGCGGGCGCCCCGAGCGTGCCCCGCCCGAGGTGGCCGTCGTCGATCAGCGCCAGCCAGCCCTGGCTCCGCCCGGCGAGCCGCGACGCGAGCCCGCCGCGCCCCCGCACCACCGGCAGGGCCTGGTCGACGGCCCGCAGCCGTTCGCCGACGGCCGTGCGACGTTCGGCCTCGTAGCTGTCCAGCAGGGTCTCCGCGTCCCCCTCGTGACAGGCGACGGCGAGCTTCCAGGCGAGGTTGTCCACGTCCCGCAGCCCCTCGGCGACCTGCTGGGTGCCGAGCGCGCCGAGCAGGTGCGCGGCGTCACCGGCGAGGAAGACCCGCCCGTCCCGCCAACGACGCGCCAGCCGCTGGTGGCAGATGTGCACCCCGGTGTCGAGCAGCTCGTAGGCGGGCACGTCGCCGTCGTGCCACGCGGCGAGCGTGCCGTGCAGCCGGTCCAGCACCGTCTCCGGCGTCACCAGCCCGCCGTCGGCGGGCAGCGGCCAGTCGAGCCGCCACCGCCCCCCCACGAGGGGGCGGACGGTCACCTCGCCGTGGGGCAGGCCGCGGTGCACCCCGCCCTCACCGGCCGGCCAGGGCAGCTCGGCCCCGAGCGCCGCCACCGCGTACCGCTCGACGGCCGTGCGGCCGGGGAAGGCGACGCCCAGCAGCTTCCGGACGGTCGACCGGGCGCCGTCGCAGCCCACCGCGAAGCTGCCGCGCCACCGCCGCTCCCGCCCCTCCGGCGTGTTGGTCTCGGCGGCACGCACCAGGACGCCGTCCCCCTGCTGCTCCAGTCCCGCGAGCCGGTGGCCGGCGACGACCCTGACCAGCGGCTCCTCCCCGACCACGGCGCGCAGCGCCGCCTCCAGAGCGTGCTGCGGCACGTGGAGCGGCGAGTCGTGCGCGGCGTCGCACTCCACACGCCGCACCGTCCGCCCCCGCCGCGTGCTGTGCCACGCCGTCCACCCCGTGGCCTCCGCGGCCACCCCCGGCAGTCTGGCCCAGTGGGCCAGGTCTGGTGGCAGGACACAACTGCGGGCCCATCGCCGGGGCGATGGGCCCGCCTGGTTGTCGAGCACGAGGCTCGGGACGCGGTAACGGGCGAGGGCGACCGCCAGCGCCAGCCCGGTGGGCCCCGAGCCGGCAATGATCACGGGCAGCACAGCACGTATGGAACCCAGCGGGTGTTCACCCGTCAAGTCAGCGCTGGTGGACGGCACCGAGTCCGGTCAGCCCGCCCGGTCCTCCTTGTCCTCGTCCTGTGCCCCCACGCCCACGGCGCCGCCGCCGACAGCCACCACGCCCTGGCCTGGGCGCTCCGCGTCGAGAGCGTCCCCGACACCCGCCACCAGCACGGTGCCGGTGGAGCGCTTGCCGCGCCTGATCCGGCCCTCCAGCCAGCTCGCGAAGCTCGTGAGCAGGAAGTTCACCAGGATGTAGATCAACGCCACCACGGTGACGGCCGCGATGAGGTTGGCGTAGTTCGCGCTGATCAGGGAGACGGTGCCGAGCAGTTCCGTGGTGCTGAGCATCGCGCCGCCGAGCGCGGTGTCCTTGAGGATGACCACCAGCTGACTGACGATCGCAGGCAGCATGGCGGTGACCGCCTGCGGCAGCAGCACGCTGACCATGGTCTGGCTCCTGCGCATGCCGATGGCCATCGCCGCGTCGCTCTGGCCCCGTGGCAGTGCCAGGACGCCGGCCCGCACCACCTCGGCGAGCACCGAGGCGTTGTAGAGGACCAGGCCCGTCACCATGGCGTACATCGGCCGCGACGCGGGGTCGAGGTCGGTCCACATGGCGTAGGCCTCGTTGGCGAAGAGCATCAGCACCAGGACGGGGATGGCGCGGAAGAACTCGACGACGACGCCGGCCGGCAGCCGGATCCACCGGTGCTCCGACAGCCGCCCGATGCCGAGGACCGCGCCCAGCGGCAGGGCGATCACCATGGCGAGGAACGCGGCGACGAGGGTGTCCCACAGGCCCGGCAGCAGGAAGGTGGTCCAGATGTCGGAGTCCGTGAAGAACGGCTTCCACAGGTCCCACTCCAGCTGCCCCTTGTCGGACAGCACCCCCCACACCCACCAGGCACCGAGCGCGAGGAGGCCGAGGAAGACGACGGTGTACAGCGTGTTCCGCGCGCGGGCCCTGGGGCCGGGGGCGTCGTACAGAACGGAGAGGTCACTCATCGCTTCACCGCCGCGCGCTTGGCGACCAGGCCCAGGAGCAGGCCGGTCGGGAGGGTCAGGATGATGAAGCCGAGGGCGAAGATGCTGACGATCGGGATCAGCTGCGCCTCGTTCTCGATCATCTCCCGCATGAGGAAGGCCGCCTCGGCGACGCCGATCGCGGCGGCGACCGTGGTGTTCTTGGTCAGCGCGATCAGTACGTTGGCCAGCGGGCCGATGACGGAGCGGAACGCCTGGGGCAGCACGATGAGGGTCAGCACCTGGAAGAAGCTCAGCCCCAGCGCACGGGCCGCCTCGGCCTGGCCGACCGGCACCGTGTTGATGCCGGAGCGCAGCGCCTCGCACACGAAGGTCGAGGTGTAGAGGACGAGACCGAGCACCGCCATCCGGAACGCGAGGGTGTCGGTACCGAAGTCGGCCCACATCGTCATGCTCAGCGTGTACGCCAGCAACTGGGCGCAGGCCACCAGGACGAGGGTGAGGGGGGTGTTGCGGAAGACGTGCACGTAGATCGTGCCGAACGCCCGCATCACCGGGACGGGACTGACCCGCATCGCGACCAGGATCGTTCCCCAGATCAGCGAGCCGATCGCGGAGAAGACGGTGAGCTGCACCGTCGTCCAGAACGCCCCGAACAGGTCGTAACGGTCTAGATCAAGGAAGTCGAACACGAGTTCTCGCAGGTTCGCCTAGGGGATCTCGGAAAAAGGAACGTGGCGCGCCCGCCACACGTCGGGCGGTGGGCGCGCCACGCGTCATGCGCCGCTCTTCAGCCGCGCCTCAGGTCACTCCTCCTCGAGGAAGGAGAAGTCCCCGATCGTCGGCGGCTGCTCGTACTCGTAGTTCGCCGGGCCGAAGTTGGCCTCGACGGCCTCCTCCCACGCGCCCTCGTCGATCATGGTCTGGAGCGCGGTGTTGATCTCCTCGACCAGCGCCTCGTCGTCCTTCGCCACACCCACGCCGTAGTACTCGTCGCTGAGGCTGAAGCCGGCCAGCTTGAACTGGCCCTCGTACTGGTCCTGTGCCGCGTAGCCCGCGAGGATCGAGTCGTCCGTGGTCAGCGCGTCGAGCGTGCCGTTCTGCACGGCCGGCAGGCACTCGGAGTAGGTGTTGTACTCCTGCAGGTCGGCGTCCGGCGCGATGGAGTCCACGACGTTCTGCGCCGAGGTGGAGCCGGTGACCGAGCACAGCGTCATGTCGTTGATGGCGTCCTCGCTCACCTCCTGGTCGGTGCGGACCAGGAGGTCCTGGTGGGCGAGGAAGTACGGGCCGGCGAAGGACACCAGGTCCTGCCGCTCGGTGGAGATGGAGTAGCTCGCGACGATGAAGTCCACGTCGCCGCGCTGGAGCATGGACTCGCGGTCCGGGCTCGGCGCCTCCACCCACTCGATGTTCTCCGGCTCGACGCCCATCTCGCCCGCGATGAAGGTCGCGACGTCGACGTCGAAGCCGGAGTAGCCGCCGCCGGGCTCCTGCAGACCCAGGCCCGGCTGGTCGAACTTGATGCCGATGCGGAGCTCCTCGGCGCCCCCGCCGCCGGAGCCGCCGTTCCCGCCGCCACCGTCGCCGCCGTCGTCGTCGGAGCCGCAGGCCGTGGCGGCCAGCGAGAGAGCGAGAACGGCGGCGGCCAGGGCGCCAGCCTTGCGGATTCTCATGCGTTAGTCCTTGTGGTTGAGGTCTGGTCTTCAGCTGTGGTCACGGACGAGAAGGTCACGGACGAGGCTTTGCCGACCAGTCCGGCGTACTAGTGCTGAAGGATCTTCGACAGGAAGTCCTTCGCCCGGTCACTGCGCGGATTGTCGAAGAACTGGTGGGGGTCGGCCTCCTCGACGATCCGGCCGTCGGCCATGAATACCACGCGGTTGGCGGCGGAGCGGGCGAAGCCCATCTCGTGGGTGACGACCACCATCGTCATCCCCTCCCGCGCCAACTGCTGCATGACCTCCAGCACCTCGTTGATCATCTCGGGGTCGAGCGCCGAGGTGGGCTCGTCGAAGAGCATCACCTTCGGCTCCATCGCCAGCGCGCGGGCGATGGCGACGCGCTGCTGCTGGCCACCGGAGAGCTGCGCGGGATACTTGTCCGCCTGGTTCCCGACGCCCACCCGGTCCAGCAGGCCGCGGGCCCGCTTCTCGGCCTTCTCCTTGGGCTCCCGACGGACCTTGACCGGGCCGAGCATCACGTTCTGCAGCACGGTCTTGTGCGCGAAGAGGTTGAAGGACTGGAAGACCATGCCCACGTCGGCACGGAGCCGGGCCAGCTCCCTGCCCTCCTGCGGCAGCGGTTCGCCGTCGATGCGGATCGTGCCCGAGTCGATGGTCTCCAGCCGGTTGATGGTCCGGCACAGGGTGGACTTGCCGGAGCCCGAGGGGCCGATCACGACGACGACCTCGCCCCGCTTGATCGTGAGGTCGATGTCCTGCAGCACGTGGAGCGCACCGAAGTGCTTGTTCACGCTGTCCAGGACGACCAGGTCCTCCGCCGTGGGCTTGGCGTCCTCCGGGTCCTTGGTCAGCGATGCGTCGCTCATCGTGGGGCTGCTCCATCCTCGTTGGTTGCAGGGACCTTAACGACGGTGCCATACCGCGTCAGCAGAGTTGAGCGGAAATTGAGGATAACGATCTGGTCGAGCGCTGCTGCGTTCGGTGAGTGTGCCGGGGATCCTCGGAGGACCACGGAAGGACGTGGGGCGAGGAAGAATAGCCCGAGAGTGCCGAAGAAGCCCGAAAACGGAAGATCACCCGAAGAAGGGGGTGAGGAGTGCGCCTGCTCCTGGTCGAGGACGACGAGCACGTCGCCGCCGCCCTGGTCGGCGTGCTCGGCAAGCACGGCTTCGAGGTGGTCCACACCTCCTCCGGCGAGGAGGCGCTCGACCTGCTCCGTGAGGGCCCCTTCGCCGTGGTGCTGCTGGACCTCGGCCTGCCGGACGCGGACGGCTTCGAGGTGTGCGGCAGGATCCGTCGCGCCAGCCAGGTCCCGGTGATCATGGTCACCGCACGCGCCGACGTCAGGTCCCGCATCCACGGCCTGAACCTCGGCGCCGACGACTACGTGGTCAAGCCCTACGACACCGGCGAGCTGCTGGCCCGCATCCACGCCGTCAGCCGGCGCACCGGCGGCGGACACGCGGGCGGCCACCCCGCCGAGACCGCCGCGGGCGCGCCCACCGGCAACGGTGCCGGCCGCGTCGACGGCGTGCTGGCCCTCGGCCCGGTCACCGTCGACCTCGCCACCCGCCGGGTCCGCGTCGACGGCGACCCCGTGTCGTTGACCCGTAAGGAGTTCGACCTGCTGGCCCTGCTCGGCCAGCGGCCCGGCGTCGTCTTCCGGCGCGAGCAGATCATCAGCGACGTCTGGCAGACCAGCTGGGAGGGAACGGGACGCACCCTGGAGGTCCACGTCGCCTCGCTCCGCGCCAAGCTGCGCCACCCCGAGCTCGTCGAGACCGTCCGTGGCGTCGGCTACCGGCTGGCGCCGCCCCCCGCCCCCTGACCGCCCCCCGTCCCTCGCCCCCCGACCGCACCCGGCCGCGCCCACCCGCGCCCGGACCCGAGGCCCACCCATGCACTCACGCCTCCTGCCCCTGCTGACCTGCCTGCTGACCGGCGTGCTCCTCGCCCTCGGCGTCCCGCTGGCCATCAGCCTGGCCGGCTCCGAGCAGCAGCGGGTCGTCGTCGACCGGATCGACGACAACGCCCGCTTCGCGTCCCTGGCGCAGTTCGCCGCCGACGCCAGGCCCGGCACGGTCTCCGCCGGCACGGGTGACCCGCTGACCACGCTCCGCCAGGAGCTGGAGCGCTACCACGAGGTCTACGGCATCCGTGCCGGCGTCTTCTACCGCGACGGCCGCCCGATGACCACCGCCCCCCACGGCTGGGCGGTCCCCGGCGGGGTGACGGGCAGGGACTTCGCCGAGGCCCTCGCCGGCCGCCGCAGCCACCAGCCGGGCCAGATCTGGCCCTGGGACACCGACCGGCGGCTCGTCGTCGCCTCCCCCGTGATCCGGGACGGCGACGTGATCGCCGTCGTCGTCACCGACTCGCCCACGGGGCCGCTGCGCTCGCGCATCCTCGCCGGCTGGCTGCCCATCGCCGCGGTCGAGGCCGGCGCCATGCTGATGGCCGTGGGCGCCGCGTTCCGCCTCACCCGCTGGGTGCTGCGGCCGGTCCGCGTGCTGGACCGCGCCACCCACGACATCGCCACGGGCCGGCTGACCTCGCGCGTCGCCGCCGCCGGCGGCCCGCCCGAGCTGCGGCGGCTGGCCCGCTCCTTCAACGAGATGGCCGACCACGTCGAGGCCGTGCTGGAGCAACAGCGCGCCTTCGTCGCCGACGCCTCCCACCAGCTGCGCAACCCGCTCGCCGCGCTGCTGCTGCGCATCGACCTGCTGGGCATGAAGCTGCCGGAGGACGGCGAGGCCAGCCGCGAGGTCGCCTCGGTGCGGGCCGAGGGCAAGCGGCTGGCGCGGATGCTGGACGACCTGCTCGACCTCGCGCTCGCCGAGCACAGCCGCGCCGATCCGCGCGTCACCGACGTGGCGGCGCTCGCCGCCGACCGCATAGCCGCGTGGCGGCCCGTGGCGGAGCGCCGTGGCGTGACGCTGCGGCGTTCGGGCCCCGGGGCCGTGACCGGCTGGGCCGACCCCGTGGCCCTGGCCAGCGCCCTGGACGCCATCGTCGACAACGCCGTGAAGTTCACCCCCGGCGGTGGCCGGGTGACCGTCACCGTGACCTCCGAGGGCGGCCGGGTGGCGATCGAGACCGTCGACGACGGCCCCGGACTCACCGACGAGGAACTCGGCCGCATCGGAGACCGCTTCTGGCGCAGCGGCCGCCACCAGAACGTCTCCGGCTCCGGCCTCGGCCTGTCGATCGTCGCGGCGCTGCTGGCGGCCGGCGGCGCCACCATCTCCTACGCCCGCAACGAGCCCCACGGCCTGAGGGTGACCGTGCGGCTGCCCCGCGAGCCCGCCGACGACCCGCATCCGCCGCCCCCGGCCGAGCGCCGGGCGCTCACAGCTTGACCGAGCGGTAGTACGTCACCGCGCCCGGATGCAGGTCGAGCGGCTGGGTGTGGATGGCGGTGCGCAGGTCCACCCGCTGCGCGGCGTGCACCTCCCCGCCGATCCGGTCCCGTCCGTTGATCACCGACCGCGTGACCCGTTCGATCAGCGCCTCGTCGGCCGCGGCCGTCGTCACCAGCAGGTTCGCCACGGCGATGGTGTCGACGGCCTGGCCGCCGGCGATCCGGGGGTAGGCGTCGGGCGGCATGACCGCCGCGCGGTAGTACATGCGGTGGCCGCCGCGTTCGCGCAGCTCGGGCAGCAGGTCGCCGAGCGGCACCAGCCGGACGTCCGAGAGCCGGGAGAGGTGCTCGACGCTGGTGGTCGGCAGCCCGCCCGACCAGAAGAACGCGTCGAGCCGTCCCGCCTCCAGCATCCGCGGGGTCGCGTCGATGCCCTTGCGCACGGCCGTGAGGTCCCTGTCCATGTCGAGCCCGGCGGCGGCCAGCAGCTCCCGGGTCACCAGCTGCACCCCCGACCTGTCCTGACCGACGCCCACCCGCAGGCCGGCCAGGTCGGCGGCGGTGCGCACCGGGGAGTCCTCGGGGACGACGAGCTGGAGGTAGTCGTCGTAGAGCCGGGCGCAGGCCCGCAGGCGGTCCGCCCCCTCGCCGCCCGAGCGCTGGTAGGCGGCGAGCGAGTCGGCGGTCGCGATGGTGACGTCGGCCTCGCCGGCGACCAGCCGGGCGATGTTGTCCACCGATCCCTCGCTGTCGCGCAGCGTCACGGTGAGCTCGGGCTCCTCCCGCGCCAGCTGCTCGCGCAGCAGCTGGCCGTACCGGGTGTACACGCCGCTGGAGGTGCCCGTGCTGACGACGATCTCCTCCGGCAGCCGGGGCCCGCCCCCGAACAGCGGCCGCCACAGCAGCGCCCCCAGCACCACGAGCATCACGCCGACGCCGAGCGACACCAGCAGGCGCCGGCGGCGCGGCGGGGACAGGGAGAACATGCCGTCGATCCTGCGGGCAGACCACCAGCCTGGGCAAGCCACGGCGGCCACGTAGACTTTCCAGACGACCGGTCGCGCTCCGCCGCGGCCGTTCGCATCTGATCCCGGATCGACACGGATTGAGCCTCACGCCATGCCGGAAGCCGCGCGCACGTACCAGCTCAGGACGTTTGGCTGCCAGATGAACGTCCACGACTCCGAACGCATGGCCGGCCTGCTGGAGCAGGCCGGGTACGTCCGCGCCGAGGCCGGAGCCGACGAGGCCGACGTGGTCGTCTTCAACACCTGCGCCGTCCGGGAGAACGCCGACAACCGCCTCTACGGCAACCTGGGCCAGCTCGCCCCCCGCAAGGCCGCCCACCCCGGCATGCAGATCGCCGTCGGCGGCTGCCTGGCCCAGAAGGACCGCGACGCCATCGTGCGCCGCGCCCCCTGGGTCGACGTCGTCTTCGGCACCCACAACGTGGGCCGCCTGCCGGTGCTGCTGGAGCGCGCCCGCGTCCAGCGCGAGGCGCAGGTCGAGATCGCCGAGTCGCTGGAGGCGTTCCCCTCCACGCTCCCCACCCGCCGCGAGAGCGCGTACGCCGCCTGGGTCGCGATCTCCGTGGGCTGCAACAACACCTGCACCTTCTGCATCGTGCCGGCGCTGCGCGGCCGGGAGAAGGACCGCCGTCCCGGGGACATCCTCGCCGAGGTCGAGGCCCTCGTCGCCGAGGGCGTCATCGAGATCACCCTCCTCGGCCAGAACGTCAACGCCTACGGCTCCGACATCGGCGACCGGGAGGCGTTCTCCAAGCTGCTGCGGGCCTGCGGCCGGGTCGAGGGCCTGGAGCGGGTCCGCTTCACCTCCCCGCACCCGCGGGACTTCACCGACGACGTGATCGAGGCGATGGCCCAGACGCCCAACGTCATGCCGCAGCTGCACATGCCCCTGCAGTCCGGCTCCGACACGGTGCTGCGCGCCATGCGTCGCTCCTACCGCCAGGAGCGGTACCTCGGCATCATCGAGAAGGTCCGCGCGGCCATCCCCGACGCCGCCATCACCACCGACATCATCGTGGGCTTCCCCGGCGAGACCGAGGAGGACTTCGAGCAGACGCTCCACGTGGTGCGCGAGGCCCGCTTCGCGCAGGCCTTCACCTTCCAGTACTCCAAGCGCCCCGGCACGCCGGCCGCCGAGATGGACGGGCAGGTCCCGAAGGAGACCGTCCAGCACCGCTACGAGCGGCTCGTCGCGCTCCAGGAGGAGATCTCCTGGGCGGAGAACCGGCGCCAGGTCGGCCGGACCGTCGACGTGCTGGTGGCCGAGGGGGAGGGCCGCAAGGACGAGGCCACCCGCCGCATGTCCGGTCGCGCCGCGGACAACCGCCTGGTCCACTTCACCCGCCCGCAGGACCCGGGCCTCACCCCACGCCCCGGCGACGTCGCCACCGTCACGATCACCTACGCGGCGCCGCACCACCTCCTCGCCGAGGGCCGGGTCGACGCGGTGCGCCGCACCCCGGCCGGCGACGCCTGGGAGCGGCGCACCCAGGCACCGCGGCAGGACAGCGGCCCGGGTGTGATGCTCGGCCTGCCGACCGTCGGCGCCCCACCGCCCCAGCCCCAGCCGGCGCACGGCGGCTGCGCGCTGTCCTGATCCCGTGCTCACCGCCGCCGCCGTCTGTCCCTGCCCGCCCCTGCTCGTTCCCCAGGTGGCGCGGGGCGCCTCGCCCGAGCTCGACGAGGCACGCGCCGCCTGCCGCGACGCGCTGGCCGTGCTCGCCGACGCCCGGCCCGACCGGCTGGTCGTCGTGGGCCCCGCGGAGGGGCCCGGCCGGAGCGTCTTCCCGGCCGGCACGCGGGGCTCGTTCCGCGGCTTCGGGGTCGACCTCGACGTCACGCTGGGCGGGGTCGGGCCGGGCCGGCAGGGCGAGCCGGCCGGGTCGGAGGAGCACCCGTTGCCCCCGTCCCTGGCCGTCGGCGCCTGGCTGCTGGCCGACGCCGGCTGGAGCGCGGCCCCCGTCGAGGGCCTCGCCCTCGGCGCGTCGCTCGACCCGGCGCGGTGTCTCGCCGCGGGCCGCGAGCTGGCCGCCGGCAGGCGTCGCCTGGCGCTGCTGGTGATGGGCGACGGCAGCGCCCGTCGCTCCCCCCGCGCCCCCGGCGCCCACGACGACCGCGCCGCCGCGTTCGACGCCGCCGTCGCCCGCGCGCTCGCCACGGCCGACAGCGCGGCCCTGGCCGCGCTCGACGCGGAGCTCGCGGCGGAGCTGATGGTCGCGGGCCGGCCCGGCTGGCAGCTGCTGGCGGGCGCCGCCGAGGACGTCACCCTCCGCGGCCGGCTGCTGCACGACGACGCGCCCTACGGCGTCGGGTACCTCGTGGCCTGCTGGTCCTGAGTCCCGCGGCCCCCCGGGCGGCTCCCGGTCGGCCGGCCCCCGGCGAGAGCCCTCCGACGCACCGGGGTCTGCGAGACTGGCCGCGTGTCCCCCCGTACCGCCGCCGCCGCGCGGCTCGTCGCCGTCGTCGGCCCCACCGCCGCGGGCAAGTCCGACCTCGCCGTGGACCTCGCCGAGCGCCTGGGCGGCGAGGTCGTCAACGCCGACTCCATGCAGCTCTACCGCGGCATGGACATCGGCACCGCCAAGCTGACCGAGGCCGAGCGCCGTGGCGTCCCGCACCACCTCCTCGACGTGTGGCCCGTCACCGAGACCGCCAGCGTCGCCGAGTACCAGCGCCTGGCGCGGGCCCGGATCGACCAGCTGCTGGCGGCCGGCCGCACCCCCGTCCTCGTCGGCGGCTCCGGCCTCTACGTCCGCGGCGCGATCGACGAGCTCGACTTCCCCGGCACCGACCCCCAGGTCCGGGCCCGCCTGGAGGCGGAGCTGGCCAGCGAGGGCAGCGGCGCGCTCCACGCCCGCCTCGCCGCCCTCGACCCGCCGGCCGCCCGCGCCATCCTGCCGAGCAACGGCCGCCGCGTCGTGCGGGCACTGGAGGTCATCGAGCTCACGGGCCAGCCGTTCACCGCGCGCCTGCCCGCGCCGGGCGAGGACCGCGCCGTCTATCCGGCCCTTCAGCTGGGCCTCGCCGTGGAGCGCCCCGAGCTCGACGAGCGGATCGCGCTGCGGGTGGACCGGATGTGGCGCGCGGGTCTGCCCGAGGAGGTACGCGCGCTGGAGCGCGTCGGCCTGCGCGAGGGCCGCACCGCCTCGCGCGCCCTCGGGTACCAGCAGGTGCTGGCGGCGTTCGCCGGCGCGTGCACCCTCCAGGAGGCGCGGGAGGAGACCGTGCGGGCCACCCGTCGCTTCGCCCGGCGCCAGGAGTCGTGGTTCCGTCGCGACGACCGTGTCCACTGGCTGGACGCCGAGCAGGCCGCCTCGGGCGAGGCGACGAAGCGGGCCTGGGAGCTCGTCGAACGGACGGTCACATCCTGATCACGTGATGGCATCGGGACGCTCCTGGCGGGCGGTGCCGGGGGCGGAGCGTGCCATCATCGACCAAGGCTGCGGCCGTAGGGCGTTCACAAAGGAGGGCGCGTGGCGATGGAGGCCGGCCCTCGGGAGAGCGACGGCAGGACGGATGGCATTCCGGGGCGGCGCCTGGAACGCGATCCGCTCGACGACGCGCCGTCACTGGACACGACGCCCCTGGACAGCGCCCGGCTCGACGGCGAGGCCGCCCTCGCGGGCGAGGGCGCCGGGGAGTCCTACGGCGAGCTCCGCCCCTCGCGCCGGCTGCGGCTGACACAGCTCGCCCCCATCGTGCTCCTGGGCCTGCTCGGCTCCCTGATGTTCGCCTTCCCCCTCGCCTTCGCGTTCGACGAGACGGGCGCCGTGGTCGCCATGCTGGGCCTGCTGCTCGGGTGCAGCGCCGCCGGCTGGGGCATGATGGCCGCCCGCCGCGTCGGCCACACCTGGCCAGGGCTGCCGGCACGCGGCTCGGACGCCCGCCCCGACTGGCGGATGGTCCTGCTCTACGCGGCGATCGTGGGCGTTCTCGCCGCCCTCGCCGTCTGGCGCGTCGCCGCCCTCCGCTGAGCCGGAGCCCACGGACGGCCGCTCAGACCACCTTCTTTCAGCCAGCTTTGATGGGACATTCGTCACTCACAAGGGTGATGTGCCGCGAGACGGGCGGGAGTTGGACGGCGGCACCTCGCGCGCTCGGTAGCATCAAGCACCGGCGCCGCTGCGGGGACCACCCGGGGACCATCTGACACGGGACTCACGGATGCCACGGGGAAACGGCCGCGGTCCGGTCCACGACCGCGGGAGGTGCCCCCCATGACCGCAGAGGCGACCACGCCCAGCGACGCCGCTCCCGGCCGCGCCACCAGGCGACGCGGCCACCGCCGCGACGTGCTGGGACTGCGCAAGCTCGGCCGCGCCGCGTTCCTCCGCGCCGGCACGGCGACCGCGCGGGACCGGCTCCCCGACGCCATCGAGCACGTCGCCCAGGTCCACCGGCGTCACCACCCCCGCGCCGACCTCGACGCGCTGCGCCGCGCGTACGTGCTGGCGGAGGCCGCGCACCGGGGCCAGATGCGCAAGAGCGGCGAGCCGTACATCACCCACCCGCTGGCCGTGACCCTCATCCTCGCCGAACTCGGCGCCGAGACCACGACCCTGACCGCCTCCCTGCTCCACGACACCGTCGAGGACACCGAGGTGACGCTCCAGCGGGTCCGTGCCGACTTCGGCGAGGAGGTGGCCCACCTCGTCGACGGCGTGACCAAGCTGGAGAAGGTGGACTACGGCGCCGCGGCCGAGCCGGAGACCTTCCGCAAGATGCTCGTCGCCACCGGCAGCGACGTGCGGGTGATGTCGATCAAGCTCGCCGACCGGGTCCACAACATGCGCACCCTCGGCGTCATGCGCCCCGAGAAGCAGGCCCGCATCGCCGGGGTCACCCGCGACGTGCTCATCCCGCTCGCCGAGCGGCTCGGGGTGCAGGCGGTCAAGACCGAGCTGGAGGACTTGGTCTTCGCCATCCTCAACCCCGAGGAGCACGCCCGCGCCGAGGAACTGCTCCGGCTCCACCAGCGGCGGCCCGACCCGCTGCGGGAGGTCGCCGAGGAGGTCCGGGCCGTGCTGCGGGAGGCCGGGATCGCCGCCGAGGTGAAGATCCGGCCCCGACACGTGCTCTCCGTCCACCGCCTCCGGCTCAAACGCGGCGAGCCCGGCCCGTGCGACTTCGGCCGGCTGCTGATCCTCGTCGCCGAGAACGCCGACTGCTACGCCGTCCTCGGTGAGCTGCACACCTGCTTCACCCCGCTGACCGCGGAGTTCAAGGACTTCATCGCGGCCCCGAAGTTCAACCTCTACCAGTCGCTGCACACCGCCGTCGCCGACGCCTCGGGGCGCGTGGCCGAGGTGCTCGTCCGCACCCACCGCATGCACCGCGTGGCGGAGCACGGCGTCGTCGCCCTCGGCGACCCGCACCGGGCGGGCGACGCCGAGACGGGCGAGTCGGCGGAGGGCGCCGACCCCACCCGCCCCGGCTGGCTGTCGCGCCTGCTGGAGTGGCAGCGGCAGGCGCCCGACGCCGACACCTTCTGGACCGAGCTCCGCGACGACCTCGCCAGGGACCGCGAGATCACCGTGTTCGCCGAGGCCGCCGAGGCGACCGAGGCCCCCGAGGAGGGGCCGCTGCACCTGCCGGCCGGCGCCACCTGCGTCGACGCGGCCTACGCGCGCCACGGCCACGCCGCCCACGCCTGTGTCGGCGCCCGGGTCAACGGGCGGCTGGCGACACTGCGCACCGTCCTGCGCGACGGCGACACCCTGCGGCTGCTGCTCGCTCCGGAGGGCACCTCGGGACCCTCGCCCGAGTGGCTGGAGTACGCCACGACGCCGGCCGCGCGGATCCCGATCCGCCGCTGGCTGGACGCGGAGCAGGCCGAACGGGCCGAAGAGGCGGCGAGGGCCGGGGAGACCGGGAAGGCGGGGAAGGGCGGGGAGCGTGCGGCGCCGCCCGCCGGCAGGGCCACGGACGGTGCCCCCACCCCCGTTGGCCAGGACCGCGCCCGTCCTCCCGCCGGCACACGGAGCGACGCAGACGGGCGCGATGCCGACGCAGACGCCGACCAGGCGGGTCACGAGCCGGCGGCCGAGGTCGCCGGCGTGCCCGACGCGCGCGTGCGGCTCGCCGGCTGCTGCACCCCCGTGCCGCCCGACACGGTCCGTGGCTTCGCCGTGCGCCGCGGCACGGTCACCGTCCACCGCGACGGCTGCGCGGCGGCCGTGCGGATGGTGGCCTCCGGCCGCCCCGAGCTGCCGGTGAGCTGGCGCTCGGCCTCAGTCGGCTGCCGGGTCACCCTGCTGGCCGAGGCGCTGGGCCGGCCGCACCTGCTGGCGGATCTCACCGAGGCCCTGGCCGTCCACGGTGCCGCCGTGCTCCACGCCGAGGTCACACCCCCCCGCCAGCAGCGGGTCCGCCACACCTACACGTTGCGCCTGCCCGACGCGTCGGGCCTGCCCCGGCTGATCCGCGCCATGCGCAGCGTGCCCGGGGTCTACGACGTCACCCGCGCCTCGCAGGCCACCGGCTGACCGGCGCGCGCCGGCGGCGCGAGGCGCTCCTCCTCGCGCTTCGGCGCGCTAATCGACGTGACCTCGCCGTGGGCCCGTGCCACCATGGGCGTGCGTGCCGAGCGCGACCTGCCGGCGCCCCGCTCGGAATCTTCCACGCCCCTCGGGCGTTGAACGGGACAGCCGGAATCCCCTCACCCTTAAGGACCGCATTGACCTTCTCTTCCCTTCCTCAGGACACACAGCGTCCCGTCGTGAGCCGCCGGGCCGACGCCCTGATGGATGAGGACGCGGCCATGACCGACCCCCAGGCTCCGCAGACGCCGGACGGCGAGCAGTTCGACCGCGAGGAGCGCGCGGCGCTGCGGCGCGTAGCGGGCCTGTCCACGGAGCTCGCCGACATCACCGAGGTCGAGTACCGGCAGCTGCGCCTGGAGCGCGTGGTGCTCGTCGGTGTCTGGACCTCCGGCACCGTCGACGACGCGGAGAACTCCCTGGCGGAGCTCGCCGCCCTGGCCGAGACCGCGGGCGCGCTCGTGCTCGACGGCGTGATCCAGCGCCGGGACAAGCCGGACCCCGCCACGTACATCGGCTCCGGCAAGGCCCAGGAGCTGCGTGACGTCGTGCTGGAGACGGGCGCCGACACGGTCGTCTGCGACGGTGAGCTCAGCCCGGGTCAGCTGATCCACCTGGAGGACGTCGTCAAGGTGAAGGTGGTGGACCGCACCGCCCTGATCCTGGACATCTTCGCCCAGCACGCCAAGTCGCGCGAGGGCAAGGCACAGGTCTCCCTGGCGCAGATGCAGTACATGCTGCCGCGGCTGCGCGGCTGGGGTCAGTCCCTCTCGCGCCAGATGGGTGGCGGTGGCTCCAGCAGCGGAGGCGGTGGCATGGCCACCCGCGGCCCCGGTGAGACCAAGATCGAGACGGACCGGCGTCGGATCCGCGAGAAGATGGCGAAGGTCCGTCGCGAGATCGCGGAGATGAAGACCGGCCGCGAGATCAAGCGCCGCGAGCGACGACGCAACCGCGTACCGTCCGTGGCCATCGCCGGATACACCAACGCCGGGAAGTCCTCCCTGCTCAACCGCCTCACCGGCGCGGGCGTGCTCGTGGAGAACGCCCTGTTCGCCACGCTCGACCCCACCGTGCGGCGCGCGGTGACGCCCGGCGGTCGGGCGTTCACGCTCACCGACACCGTCGGGTTCGTGCGGCACCTGCCGCACCACCTGGTCGAGGCGTTCCGCTCCACGATGGAGGAGGTCGGCGACGCCGACCTGATCCTGCACGTGGTGGACGGCTCGCACCCGACTCCCGAGGCGCAGCTGGCGGCGGTGCGCGAGGTCGTCCGCGACGTCGGCGCCCAGAAGGTGCCCGAGATCGTCGTCGTCAACAAGGCGGACGCCGCCGACGAGCTGACGTTGCAGCGGCTGCTGCGCGCCGAACAGCGCGCGATCGTCGTCTCGGCCCGCACCGGGCAGGGCATCGAGCAGCTGATGGAGTGGATCGACCAGGAGCTGCCGAGGCCGGGCCACGAGGTCGAGGCGCTCGTGCCGTACACGCAGGGCGCTCTCGTCTCGCGCGTGCACGCCGAGGGCGAGGTGCACTCCGAGGAGCACACCGAGCAGGGCACCCTCCTGAAGGCGGAGGTGTCGCAGGAGCTGGCGGCCCTCCTGGAGCCGTACGTGCCGGCGCGTCCCTGACGCACGGCCCACGGCCGCCCTGATCCGGTCTCCTGACCCGTGCCCTGGGCCTGCCCCCCTGCTGGGGCAGGCCCTAGCATGGGGCAGGCCCGTCGGCGCGCATCTCCACGGAGAGCGCGACCTTTCGTCACAGGGAGTACGTGCATCGTGTTGCGCACCATGTTCAAGTCGAAGATCCACCGTGCCACCGTCACCGAGTCCGACCTGCACTACGTGGGCTCGGTCACCGTCGACGCCGCGTTGATGGACGCCGCCGACCTGCTGCCGGGCGAGCTGGTGCACATCGTGGACATCGACAACGGCAACCGGCTGGAGACGTACGTCATCGAGGGCGAGCGCGGCTCCGGCGTGATCGGGATCAACGGCGCCGCCGCCCACCTCGTCAAGCCCGGTGACCTCGTCATCCTGATCAGCTACGCGCAGGTGGACGACGCCGAGGCACGCCGCCTGCGCCCCACCGTGGTGCACGTGGACGAGCACAACCGCGTCGTCGGGCGCGGCACGGACCCCTCCGAGCCGGTCCCCGGCGCGCCGTTCACGCGCGGCCCGCACGCCGTCGCCCGCTCCTGACAGCCGTTCCCGACGGCCGCACACGCCAGGCGGCCCGGCACCCCCGCGAGGGATGCCGGGCCGCTGTTCGTGGCGCGTGCCGTGGACGTGCCGCGGGACCTGGGACCTACTGGCTGCTCACGTCGTCGAAGACGCCGCGCGCCTCGTCCTCCAGCCGCGGGCCCGCCAGGTAGGTGGACTCCATGTCGCCGATCGAGTTGACCGAGATCAGTTCGAGGCCGCCGCCGTCGCCGGTGCGCAGCCACGGGCCACCGGAGGAACCACCGGTCATCGAGCAGCCGGCCCAGTACATGACGGGCATGGTCGCGTCGAGCGACAGCCGCGCCGGGGTGCCCGCGCAGCTGTACATCAGCTCACCGTCGTACGGCGCGGCCGCGGGGTATCCGTAGAGGGTCACATCGCCGAGGCCGGAGACGGCCGGGGCGTCGAAGTTGACCGGCACGGAGCCGCCGACCAGCTCCTCCAGGGACTGGTTGCCGCCCTCCTCGGGCTGGACCGACATGACGGCGAAGTCGCCGTGGGCGCCGCCACCGCCGACCGCCGCGCCGTTGTCCACCCAGTACTGCGTGGTCGACACGTAGTCGGCCCACCAGATGCCGTGGGGCGCGACCTCCTCGAAGGGGGCCTGCGCGAGCTCCTCGGCGGAGAGGGCACCGGGGTTGTAGTACGGGACGAAGATGACGTTGCGGTACCAGCCGCCGCCGGTGCCGGCATGCACGCAGTGGCCCGCCGTCGCGACGAGGTTGGACTGGCCGGGATTGGCGGGATCCGAGACGACCGTGCCGGAGCAGACCATCGGGCCCTCCGGGGTGTCGAAGAAGACCCGGCCCGCGGGCACGCCGAGGTCCTGGTACGGGGCCGGCACGGCGGCGGCCTCGACGTACTCCGGCTGCGGGTCGGTGATGCCGCGGTCGTCGTCGGGGTCGTCCGACTCCGGCGGGCTCGGGTCCTCCTCGATCTGCTCGTCGTCGATGTCCTGGTCGGGGTCCTCCGCCTCACCGAAGCGGTCGGGGTTCCACAGGTCCTCGATGATCGGGTTGATGAAGTCGCCGAGCTCGCTCAGCCACCGGTCCTCGTCCCAGTTCCGCCACTCGCCCTCCGTCCAGGCGTCGAGGTCCACCTCGAACGGCAGGTTGTCGAGAATGTCCTGGACTCGGTCGTCTGCCGCGGCGTCGTCACTCGGATCCGTGACGTCTCCGCCGCCACCGGGTTCGTCATCGCCGCTGCAGGCGGTGGCGGTGAGCGCGAGGCAGGCGGCCAGCGCCGTGGCTGCCATGGCGGCGCGGCGGCGCCCTGGCCGCCTGCGAATCGATGACATGGGTGAACTCCCCCTGATTGGTGCTTGTTGGGTTGGGACGTCCTGGCACGCGCTCCACCGGGGCGGAGCGCCCTCCACTATGCCGTTGACCATCCAGACGGCCGTGGCGGGGTCCCCGGTTCCGGCCCGGGCCGCGAAGGATCTTGCCACGGGGCCGTGATCCCGGAGGCGCGGTGTCGTTAACACGAATGGCGGCACGCCCTGGGTGCGCCGCGACCAGCAACGTCAGGGAACGACCAGGCGACGAAGGAGGCAGGCACCGCGTGGCCGCGCCGACCGGGCGCGCCGAGCGCAGGTGCCGTATCCCGCATGACCGCATCCTCCCGCCGCGACCGCGGCCCAGCCCGTGAACGCCAGCCGTCGCGCCACCGGTTGACCCGGCTGGCGGAGACCGCCGGCCTCCGCCAGCCGCGGCACGCCGCCGTCACCACGGCTCCCGAGCCCGCCGCCGCGGGCGCGCACGCGCGGGAGGGAGCGCACGAGCCGGCCGACCCGTTGGACCATCCCGACGCGGACCGCGCCGCCGACGCCGCCGGCGTGGAGAACCTGCTGCGCTGCTGGCTGCGCGAGCGCGGGATCGCGCGGCCCGCCGACGGGTGTCTGCGGCTGGCGCTGGCGGCCTCGGGCGTCACCCTCCTGGTGCCGGTGCTCTACTGGTCGGCGACGGGCTGGCACCGCTTCGGTCGTCCCGTCCTGGCGGGTGCCGCCCCCCGGGCCGCCGCCGTGGACGCCGTCACGCTCGCGGTGCTCCTGGCCCGCGAGGCCGCCGCGCCGTCGGACGTCGGCGGTGGCGGTGGGGGTACGGCTGGCGGAGGCGGCGGGGGAGGCGTCGTCGACCTGGCCGGCCGGGTCGCCGACTCGGTGCGCCGCACGGGCGTCTTCCTCGCGGCACGTCGCACCGCCGACCTTCCGACGGCCGGCCGTCCCCCGTTCCTCCTCGCCGAACAGTCCCTGGTCCTCGGCCACCCCCTGCACCCCACGCCCAAGAGCCGCGAAGGGCTCGCCGGCGCCGAGGCCCGCAGCTTCTCACCCGAGCTCGGGGGCGCCTTCCGGCTCCACTGGATGGCCGTGCACCGCTCGGTGCTCGCGGCCGACTCGGCCTGGCGCGAGGACGGCGCGACCGTGCCGGCGCCCGCCCTCGCCGCGCGGCTCGCGGGTGGCGAACTCGCGCTCCCTCCGGACACCGTGCCCCTGCCTCTCCACCCCTGGCAGGCGCGCGAGGTGACGCGGCGTTCCGCCGTCGCCCGGCTGCTGGCCGACGGCAGGCTCCACGACCTGGGGGAGCACGGCGAGCCGTGGTACCCCACATCCTCCGTGCGGACGGTCCACCAGCCGGGCGCCCCGGCCATGCTCAAGCTCTCCCTCGGCCTGGACATCACCAACTCCCGCCGCGAGAACCTCCGCAAGGAGCTCCACCGTGGCGTGGAGGTGCACCGGCTGCTCAGCGGCGGCCTGGCCGGACGGCGCCGTGACGCGTTCGGCCGGGGCCACGGCTTCGACGTGCTGCGCGACCCCGCATGGCTCGGGGTGAACGACGAGGACGGGCGGCCGTTGCCCGGCATGGACGTCGTGCTGCGGCAGAGCCCGTTCGGCCCGGAGGACGACGTGACGTGCGTGGCGGCCCTGACGACGCCGCGCCCCTGGCCCGGCCAGCCGAAGGCGGGGACGCACTCCCGTCTCGCCCGGCTCGTGGGCGCACTCGCCGACCGCGCCGGCCGCTCCACCAGCGCGGTCGCCGTGGAGTGGCTGCTGCGGTACCTGCGCGTCGTCGTCGAGCCCGTGTTGTGGCTCGACGCCGAGGCCGGCGTCGCGTTGGAGGCGCACCAGCAGAACACCCTCGTGCTGCTCGACGCCGACGGATGGCCCGCCGGCGGCTGGTACCGGGACAACCAGGGGTACTACTTCCGCGCCTCGCACCGCGACGCGCTCCAGCGGCGACTTCCCGGGATCGGTGACGCCTCCGACACCTTCGTGACCGACGCCGTCGCCACCGAGCGCTTCGCGTACTACCTCGCGATCAACAACGTCTTCGGCCTGATCGGCGCCCTGGGCTCCGAGCGGCTCGCCGAGGAGGAGCTGCTGATCGCCGCGTTCCGCCGCTTCCTCGGCGAGACCGCGCGGGGCGGAGGGCCCGTCTCGCCGCTCACGACCCACCTGCTGGAGTCCCCGACGCTGCGCTGCAAGGCCAACCTGCTGACCCGGATCCACGGCCTCGACGAGCTGGTCGGGCCGGTGGACGGTCAGTCCGTCTACGTCACGATCCGCAACCCCCTCGCCGCCCGCTGAGCCCGGCGCCGCCGGCCCCGCCGGCTCCACCGGCCCTGGCCTCCGCCGGCCGTCCGTCCCACCGCACCGTGCCCCCGAGGCAGGAGACCCGATGTCGTCGCCGTTATCCCAGGCACCCCCGCCCTCGTCCCCGTCGCCCCCGCCATCGCCGTCCCCGGTGACCGGTCGGCCGCCGGGCGGCCCGCCACCGACCGTCGACCCGCTGGACGGGGTCGCGCGCTGGGGTCCCGTCGTCACCTCGGCCGGCTCCTTCCGGCTGCGGCCGGTCCGGCTGGCGCGGGACCTGCCGCTCCTGGCCGCGTGGATGAACGACCCGGTGGTCGACGCGTTCTGGGAGCTGGCCGGGCCGGCCGAGCGCACCGCCGCCCACATCCGTCAGCAGCTGCGGGGGGACGGCCGTAGCCTGCCCTGTCTCGGCGTGCTGGACGGCACCCCGATGAGCTACTGGGAGCTCTACCGCGCCGACCTCGACCCCCTCGCGCGCCACTTCCCCTGCCACCCCCACGACACGGGGGTCCACCTCCTCATCGGCGGCGCCCGGAACCGTGGTCGGGGTCTTGGCACGGTGCTGCTGCGGGCCGTGGCCGAGCTCGTGCTCCGGCACCGGCCGCGGTGCGGGCGGGTGGTGGCCGAACCGGACGTGCAGAACGCGGCGAGCGTCGCCGCCTTCCGCGCGGCGGGATTCCGCAAGGTCGCCGAGGCCGAACTGCCCGACAAGCGCGCCGCGATCATGCTGCGCGCCCGCTGACCGGGCCCGCACCCGCCAACCGACCGGCGAAGGCCCCGGCAACGGCCCCTCCAGCACCGAAACCGCTGACACCGAAACCCTTGGCAACGACGCAACCCACCGGCAACGAGAGGAGAACCCGATGCCCCCGATCCCGCCAGCCGGGCCCGAGGCCGCGGCGTGGCACGAGGCGGCACGCCGCCTGTTCGCCAAGATGCTGGGCGAGTTCGCCTACGAAGGCATTCTCACCCCCGAGCACGACGAGGCCGCGCCCGACGCCTACCGGCTGCCCGTCACCCCCCAGCTGAGCTACCGCTTCCGCGCCCGACGCGGCGCCTACGGTCACTGGCTCGTCGACGCCGCCTCCATCACCCCCGAGGCCGACCCGCTGGCCTTCGTCGCCCACGCCCACGACGGCCTCCTCGGCCTCGCGGGGGACACCACGGGCCACCTCATCCGCGAGCTCACCGCGACGCTGAGCGCCGACGTGGTGCTGGACGCGTCGGCGCCCAGCGTCGCCGAGCTCGCCGACCTCGACTACGCGCGGCTGGAGGGCCACCAGACCGGTCATCCCTGGCTGGTGGCCAACAAGGGCCGCCTCGGCTTCTCCACCTCCGACGCGACCCGCTGGGCACCGGAGGCCCGCGCGCCCAGGGCACTGCCCTGGCTCGCCGTCCACCGTGACCTCGCCCAGTACCGCGGGGTGCCGGCCCTCGCCACGCCCGACCGGCTCTACGACGAGGAGCTGGCCGAGCCCACGCGCGCCACGTTCGCGCGGACCGTCTCCGACCAGGGACGCAACCCCGACCACTACCTGTGGCTGCCGGTCCACCCCTGGCAGTGGGACGAGACCATAGCCCCGCTCTTCGCGCCACAGATAGCCGAGCGTGCCCTCATACCGCTGCCCAGCGACGGCGAGCTGCGGCTGCCGCAGCAGTCCATCCGCACCTTCCTCAACGTCTCCCGGCCCGCCGCCCGCACCGTCAAGCTTCCGCTGTCCATCCTCAACACCCTCGTCTGGCGCGGCCTGCCCACGGAACGCACCCTCGCCGCCCCCGCCGTCACCGGATGGATCCACGGGCTCCGCGACGGCGACCCGTTCCTCGCCGAGGAGACGCGCGTGATCCTGCTCGGCGAGACCGCGTCCGTCGCCGTCCGGCACCCCCTCTACGACGGGCTGCCCGGGGTGCCCTACCAGTACCGCGAGCTGCTGGGCTGCATCTGGCGCGAGCCCCTCGGGCCCTACCTGGAGCCGGGGGAGCGCGCCCGCACCCTCGCCGCGTTGCTGGCCACCGACCCGGCGGGCGGCTGCCTGTCCGCCGAACTGGTCCGCCGCTCCGGGCTCGCGCCGGTCGACTGGCTGCGGGCCCTGCTGGAGGCCCTGCTCCCGCCGCTGCTGCACTTCCTCTACCGCTACGGCACCGTCTTCTCGCCGCACGGTGAGAACACCATCGTCGTCTTCGACGAGCGGGACGTCCCCGTGCGGATGGCCGTCAAGGACTTCGTGGACGACGTGAACGTCAGTGCCGAGCCCTTCGAGGAGACCGCGTCGATGCCGGAGGCGGTGGCCAGGGTGCTGCTGCGGGAGCGGCCCGACTTCCTGACGCAGTTCATTCACGCCGGACTCTTCATCGGGGTGTTCCGGTATCTCGCGCCGCTGTGGGAGGAGCATCTCGACGTGCCGGAGGTCGAGTTCTGGTCACTCGTCCGGGCGGAAGTTCTCCGCTACCAGCGGCGCTTCCCCGAGCTGAAGGATCGTTTCGCGGCCTTTGACCTGCTCACTCCTCGGATCGCGAGGCTCTGCCTGAACCGCAACCGCCTCTACCTCGACGGATACCGCGACCGGGCCGAGCGTCCGCACGCCGCCGTGCGGGGGACCGTCCAGAATCCGCTGCACCGTGTCTGAAGCCGTCGAGATGGCGCGGCGGTGTCGGTGGCGGCCGTTAGGGTGGCAGCCGACATGACTGAGGTAACTGAGGTAACCGAGCTGTCCGCGAGCACTCCTGACGAGACGCCGACCGCCGGCGCCGTACCCACCGTGACCGAGCTGCTCGGGGCCGCCGTGGCCGCCGTGGGCGGCAGCGAGCGGCCCGGCCAGGTCACGATGGCCGAGGCGGTCGCCGAGGCCGTGGCCGACGGGACCCACCTGCTGGTCCAGGCCGGCACCGGGACCGGGAAGTCGCTCGGGTACCTGGTGCCGGCGCTGGCGGAGGGCGAGCGGGTCGTCGTCGCCACGGCGACGCTCGCGCTCCAGCGGCAGCTGATCGAGCGCGACCTGCCCAGGACGGTGGAGGCACTGCGCCCGCTGCTGGGCCGGAGCCCCGAGTTCGCCACCCTGAAGGGCCGTTCCAACTACCTCTGCCTCCACCGGCTGCACGAGGGGGTGCCGCAGGACGACGATCAGGGTCTCTTCGACCCCTTCGAGTCCGCCCAGCCCACCAGCAGGCTCGGCAGGGACCTGCTGCGGCTGCGCACGTGGTCGCAGGAGACGGAGTCGGGGGACCGGGACGAGCTGACGCCGGGCGTCTCGGACCGCGCCTGGTCCCAGGTCTCGGTCTCCTCCCGGGAGTGCCTGGGAGCCAGCCGCTGCGCGTACGGGGCGGAGTGCTTCGCCGAGGCGGCCCGGGAGCGGGCCAAGCTGGCCGAGGTCGTCGTCACCAACCACGCGCTGCTCGCGATCGACGCCATCGAGGGCGCCCCGGTGCTGCCCGGTCACGAGGTGCTGATCATCGACGAGGCGCACGAGCTGGTCTCCCGGGTGACCGGGGTCGCCACCGGGGAGCTCAGCCCGGGCGGGGTCAACCGCGCGGTGCGCCGCGCGGCCAAGCTCGTCGACGAGAAGGTGGCCGACCAGCTGATGACCTCGGCCGAGGCGTTCGAGCGGCTGCTGGAGGTGGCGGCGCCCGGCCGACTGACCGAGATCCCCGAAGACCTCGGGTACACGCTCGCCGCGCTGCGGGACGCCGCGCGTGCCGTCATCACCGCCCTCGGCACCACGCGGGACAAGGGCGTGGCGGACGAGGACGCCGTGCGCAAGCAGGCACTCGCCTCGGTGGAGTCGGTGCAGGAGGTCGCCGAGCGCATCGTGCAGGGCTCGGAGCACGACGTCGTCTGGTACGAGCAGCACGACCGGTACGGCGCCTCGCTGCGTGTGGCGCCGCTGTCGGTGTCCGGGCTGCTGCGGGAGAAGCTCTTCACCGAGCGCTCCGTCGTGCTCACCTCGGCCACCCTCCGGCTCGGGGGTGACTTCAACGGCGTGGGCGCCTCGCTGGGGCTCGCGCCCGAGGGACAGCACGGCGAGGACTTCCCGCCCTGGCGCGGCATCGACGTGGGATCGCCGTTCACCTACCGCAAGCAGGGCATCCTCTACGTGGCACAGCACCTCTCGCCCCCCGGGCGGGAGGGGAGCCGCGCCGACATGCTGGACGAGCTCGCCGAGCTGATGGAGGCGGCCGGCGGGCGGACGCTCGGCCTGTTCTCCTCCATGCGCGCCGCGCAGGCGGCGGCTGAGGCGCTGCGGGGCCGGCTGGACCTGCCGATCCTGCTGCAGGGTGAGGAGACCCTCGGCGAGCTGATCCGCACCTTCGCCGACGACGCGCGCACCTGTCTCTTCGGCACGCTCTCGCTCTGGCAGGGTGTCGACGTGCCGGGTCCGAACTGCCAGCTCGTGGTGATGGACCGCATTCCCTTCCCGCGTCCGGACGACCCGCTGGTCAGCGCGCGCCAGAAGGCCGTGGAGGAGGAGGGGGGCAACGGCTTCATGGCGGTGGCGGCGACGCACGCCGCGCTGCTGATGGCCCAGGGCGCGGGCCGTCTGGTCCGGACGACGGAGGATCGGGGCGTGGTCGCGGTGCTGGACCCGCGGCTGGCCAAGGCCAGGTACGGCAGCTTCCTGCGTGCCTCCATGCCCGACTTCTGGCAGACCACGGATCGGAACCAGGTGCGCCGCTCCCTCGCGGCGATCGACGCGGCAGCGCGAGCCGCCGCGTCGTGATGCACCTCGTTCAGGCCCGCGGGGGCCGGTGGGTCCGGGCTCCGCGAGCGCTAGACCCGACGCATGACCGCGACGACCTTGCCGAGGATCGTCGCCTCGTCTCCGGGGATCGGCTGGTACGCGGTGTTGTGGGGGAGGAGCCAGACCTGGCCGTCCTCCCGCCGGAAGCGCTTGACCGTGGCCTCGCCGTCGAGCATCGCGGCGACGATGTCGCCGTTCTCCGCCACGGGCTGGCGACGCACGGTCACCCAGTCGCCGTCACAGATGGCCGCGTCGATCATGGAGTCCCCCACGACCTTCAGGACGAAGAGCTCGCCGTCCCCGACGAGCTGCCGGGGGAGGGGGAAGACATCCTCGACCGACTCCTCGGCCAGGATGGGCCCACCCGCGGCGATCCGGCCGACCAGGGGAACGTAGGAGGCGGCGGGCTTGCCGGTGGTGTCGGGGGCGGGAGGGGGCGGCGTCTCGGCGCCGCGCACCTCGTACGCGCGGGGGCGGTGGGGGTCCCGGCGGAGGAAACCCTTCCGCTCCAGGGCCATGAGCTGGTGGGCGACGGAGGAGGTGCTGGAGAGCCCGACGGCCTGGCCGATCTCCCGCATCGACGGAGGGTATCCACGGCGCTGCACGGAGTCGCGAATGACCTCGATGACGCGCCGCTGACGGTCCGTGAGCCCGGAGCTGTCCGCCCGGATGCCCGGCGGGCGTCCCGGCATCGGCCGCGCGGGCGCGGGCCCGGCCGCGGTGATGCGGTCCTGGCGGCGCTCGGCGGCGGTGACGGCGTCGTCTGCTGCGGTGGTCATGTGGACCCCTTCTCAGGCTGATACTCCCTAGTCACACAACGGTAGTTGCTATCGAAAGGTTGCGCCAAACACACGTTCGAGTGAAAAATGACTGATCGCCTGTCGTGATCAATCGATCGGGTGTATGGCGGCAAACGGTAACCCACCGTGGCCGCCGCGAGCGGAGCAGGGTGCGATAGCCTCGTCGCGCCCTCGCTGGCCCATCGTCGCCTCCCTGCCGCCGCTGACTGTCGCTGATAACGCGCCGCGGTCCGGCGGCTACCCTAGATCTAGTGGTCTTCCGCGTCAACGCCCCCACAAGTTGTGGTGTCGTGGCATCATCGAGGGCACGCATCGCCTATGCTGGACGGCGTCCCGCGAGGCGGCCCTGATGTGTCAGGGGATGCGTCAGGGTGCGCTCGGTCATACCGTCGCGCCCGGGACTGTCACTCTGCGTCATTGATGCTGTGAGGAGGGAGAGTAGCGATGCACTGCCCCTTCTGCCGGCATTCCGACAGCCGGGTCGTCGACAGCCGCACCGCCGACGACGGCACGGTGATCCGCCGACGCCGCCAGTGCCCCAGCTGCTCCCGCCGGTTCACCACGGTCGAGACCGCCTCGCTCATGGTCATCAAGCGCAGCGGCGTCACCGAGCCGTTCAGCCGGGACAAGGTGATCGCCGGTGTCCGCAAGGCCTGTCAGGGCCGCCCGGTCACCGAGGACGCCCTCGCCCAGCTCGGCCAGCGGGTCGAGGAGGCCGTCAGGGCCACCGGCAGCGCCGAGCTGTCCACGCACGACGTCGGCCTCGCGATACTCGGCCCGCTCCGCGAGCTCGACCTGGTGGCCTACCTGCGGTTCGCGTCCGTCTATCGGGCGTTCGACTCGCTGGAGGACTTCGACGCCGCCATCGCGGAGCTGCGCGGGAGCATCCAGGACGCCGTGCCCCAGCGGCGCGCCGCCGACTGAGCGGCACACGGACCAGGCCGCGGCGCACCGTCGCGCCCGGCCGCAGAACGACAGACCGTGACGCGTGAACGACCGCGTCACATCAGGGCGATCACGCCCGCACAGGGAGGCGGAATGACTGAGACGACGAGCGGCCCGGCACGTGGTTCCCGCGCCAAGGGCGGCAAGGGGAGCAAGGGTCTGCGGATCGAGCGCATCCACACGACGCCCGGCGTGCACCCGTACGACGAGGTGGTCTGGGAGCGCCGTGACGTCGTCATGACCAACTGGCGCGACGGCTCGGTCAACTTCGAGCAGCGCGGCGTCGAGTTCCCCGACTTCTGGTCGGTGAACGCGGTCAACATCGTCACGAGCAAGTACTTCCGCGGTGCCGTCGGCACCCCCCAGCGGGAGCACAGCCTCAGGCAGCTCATCGACCGCGTCGTGAAGACCTACCGCGCCGCCGGTGAGCGCCACGGGTACTTCGCCTCGCCCGAGGACGCCGAGATCTTCGAGCACGAGCTGGCCCACGCCCTGCTCCACCAGATCTTCAGCTTCAACTCGCCGGTGTGGTTCAACGTCGGCACCCAGCAGCCCCAGCAGGTCAGCGCCTGCTTCATCCTCTCGGTCGACGACTCGATGGAGTCGATCCTCGACTGGTACAAGGAGGAGGGGATGATCTTCAAGGGCGGCTCCGGCGCCGGTCTGAACCTCTCGCGCATCCGGTCCTCCAAGGAGCTGCTCTCCTCCGGGGGGAACGCCTCGGGGCCCGTCTCCTTCATGCGCGGCGCCGACGCCTCCGCCGGCACGATCAAGTCGGGCGGCGCCACCCGCCGCGCGGCGAAGATGGTCGTGCTCGACGTGGACCACCCGGACGTCGAGGCGTTCATCGAGACGAAGGTCAAGGAGGAGGAGAAGATCCGCGCCCTGCGGGACGCGGGCTTCGACATGGACCTCGGCGGCGACGACATCACGTCCGTCCAGTACCAGAACGCCAACAACTCGGTCCGTGTCACGGACACCTTCATGAGGGCCGTGGAGTCGGGCTCCTCCTTCGGGCTGCGGGCACGCCTCACCGGAGAGACCATCGAGGAGATCGACGCCCGGTCGCTGTTCCGCAAGATGGCGGAGGCCGCCCACGCCTGCGCCGACCCCGGCATCCAGTACGACGACACCATCAACCGCTGGCACACCTCGCCCGAGAGCGGCCGGATCACCGCCTCCAACCCCTGCAGCGAGTACATGCACCTGGACAACTCCTCGTGCAACCTCGCCTCCCTGAACCTGATGAAGTTCCTGAGGGACGACGACGAGGGCCACCAGTCCTTCGACGTCGAGCGGTTCACCCGGGTCGTCGAGCTCGTGATCACGGCGATGGACATCTCCATCTGCTTCGCCGACTTCCCCACCCGGAAGATCGGCGAGACCACGCGGGCCTTCCGGCAGCTCGGCATCGGGTACGCCAACCTCGGCGCCCTGCTGATGGCCACCGGGCACGCGTACGACTCCGACGGCGGGCGCGCCCTGGCCGGCGCCATCACCTCGCTGATGACCGGCACCTCCTACCGGCGCTCCGCCGAGCTCGCCGCCGTCGTCGGCCCGTTCGACGGGTACGCGCGGAACGCCGACGCCCACAACCGCGTGATGCGTCAGCACGCCGAGGCCAACGACGCCGCCCGGCGCATGGACGACCTCGACACCCCGGTCTGGGCGGCGGCGACGGAGGCGTGGCAGGACGTGCTCCGCCTCGGCAGGAAGAACGGTTTCCGCAACGCGCAGGCCTCGGTGCTCGCGCCGACCGGCACCATCGGCCTGATGATGGACTGCGACACCACGGGTATCGAGCCCGACCTGGCGCTGGTGAAGTTCAAGAAGCTGGTCGGCGGCGGCTCGATGCAGATCGTGAACAACACGGTCCCCAAGGCGCTGAAGCGGCTCGGGTACCAGGCCGAGCAGATCGAGGCGATCGTCGCCCACATCGCCGAACACGGCAACGTGGTGAACGCTCCCGGCCTCAGGCAGGAGCACTACGAGGTCTTCGACTGCGCCATGGGTGAGCGCTCGATCGCCCCGATGGGCCACGTGCGGATGATGGCGGCCACGCAGCCGTTCCTGAGCGGCGCGATCTCCAAGACCGTCAACATGCCGAGCACGAGCACCGTCGACGACGTGGCGGAGATCTACCTCCAGGGCTGGAAGCTCGGTCTGAAGGCGCTCGCGGTCTACGTGGAGAACAGCAAGGTGGGCCAGCCGCTGTCCGCCAAGAAGAAGGACGAGAAGGCCGCGAAGGCCACCGGCTCCGCCGCCGTGGACGGGGCCGAGGCCTCCTCGGCGAAGCCGGCGGAGAAGGTCGTGGAGTACCGGCCGGTCCGCAGGCGGCTGCCGAAGGGTCGGCCCGGCATCACCACCTCGTTCGCCGTGGGCGGCGCCGAGGGGTACATGACGGCCAACTCCTACCCGGACGACGGCCTCGGCGAGGTCTTCCTGAAGATGTCCAAGCAGGGGTCCACCCTTGCCGGGATGATGGACGCCTTCTCCATCGCCGTCTCCGTCGGCCTCCAGTACGGCGTGCCGCTGGAGACGTACGTCTCGAAGTTCACGAACATGCGCTTCGAGCCGGCCGGCATCACCGACGACCCCGACGTGCGGATGGCCCAGTCCATCGTGGACTACATCTTCCGTCGCCTGGCGCTGGACTTCCTGCCGTTCGAGACGCGGTCGGCACTCGGCATCCACACCGCCGCCGAACGGCAGCGCCACCTGGAGACCGGTACGTACGAGCCCGCCCAGGGCGAGGCGGACGCCGGGGAGCTTCCCCCGGCCGCCTCCCCGGCGGCGGAGCACACCCCGGCCGACGGTGGTGGCGCGTCCGGGGAGTCCGGGCAGTCCACCGTCGCCACCGAGGCGGCCCGGGAGCGACCGGCCCCCACGGAGGCGCACAGCTCCACGGAGCTGCTGGAGATGCGCCTCGGGCTCAACGCGGACGCGCCGCTGTGCCTGTCCTGCGGCACGAAGATGCGTCCCGCCGGCAGCTGCTACGTGTGCGAGGGCTGCGGCTCCACCAGCGGCTGCAGCTGACGGCCGGCCGCCGCCCGCTCACACGCGGCACCGCGTGCGAGCGGGCGGCGGCACCGCACCGGTCTCCCGGGCACCGAGGAGGAACACCCAAGGAGCAGGAAGGAGACCACCGTGAACCGCACGATCCTCGTGACGGGCGGCACCGGAACCCTCGGCCAGCACGTGGTGTGGCGGCTGTTGGAGGACGAACACGAGGTCCGGGTCCTCAGCCGCCACGACCGACCACCCAGCGACCGCACCCCCACCCGGTGGACCCGCGGCGATCTCCGGTCCGGGAAGGGCCTCGACGCGGCGCTGCGGGGCGTCGACGCGGTCGTGCACTGCGCCACCACCCGTGGTCGCGCGGACCTCGCCGCCACCCGGCATCTCCTGGCGGCGGCCCGGCGCGCCGGCGGCGCCCACACCTCCCCCGGCGGCGGCCCTCACCTGGTGTACGTCTCGATCGTGGGCGTCGACCGCGTCCCGGCCCTGTCGTACTACCGCACGAAGCTGGCCTGTGAGCGGCTGGTCGAGGAGTCCGGCATGCCGTGGACGACGCTGCGGGCCACGCAGTTCCACGAGTTCCTGGCGGCCGCGGTGCGCGCGCAGCGCAGGCTGCCCGTGACGGTGACGCTGGGCGGCGGGGTCCGCTTCCAGCCCGTCGCGGCGCGCGAGGTCGGTGAGCGCCTCGCCGCGTTGGCGGTGGACGAACCCGCCGGCCACGTGGCCGACATGGGGGGTCCCGAGGTCCGCACGGCCGAGGAGCTGACGAGGGTGGCGCTGCGGATCGACGGCCGGCGGCGCCCGGTGCTGCCGGTGAGGCCGCCGGGACGGGTCGTCCGGGCGCTGCGCGAGGGGGCGCTGCTGACGCCGGAACACGCCGAGGGCGTCGTCACCTTCGAGGAGTACCTGGATCGGGGTGCCCCGGCGGGCGGGTGATCGTCGGATCGTCCGTTCCGCGCGTTCACGCCCCCCGTTGGCCGTACGATGGCGCGGTGCTGGTCAAGTGGATGCGGTGCTCCGTGGTGGACCGAGTGGGTTTCGAACGCGGGCAGCGGAAGTGGGCGGGGCTGCTGGGCGAGCCCGGATTCCGGGCGCAGGGCGGCGGCTGGAGCCGCGCCCAGCCGGGGGTGGCCCACCTCTTCGGCTTCTGGGAGAGCCGGGCGTTCTACGACTCCTTCATGGCACGGTCGCACGACCGCCTCGCCGCCTCCCAGGCCGGCACGTACCAGGACATGCGGGTACGGCTCTTCGAGTACCGCTTCGACGTCAAGATGGGCTTCGAGCCGCACTTCGCGGACTCCGACCTGCTCCGCGTGGCGCACTACCGCGTGCACCGCGAGCGCGCCGAGCACTTCGCGTTGATGCAGGAGAAGGTCTGGAACCCGGCGATGGCCGGTTCGCCGGGGATGCTGCGCGGCGTCTTCGCCGAGGCGGAGCCGGAGTGTGAGTTCCTGGTCCTGTCGATGTGGAACTCGGCGGCCGAGCGCGCCAAGTACCGCACGGAGCGGGTGGAACGGCTCGCGCTGCGCGCGCAGACCGGTGCCGACGTCGCGGCGATCAACGGCGACGTCATCGACATGGAGACGTCCTGGACGGTCTGACCCGCCACGGCGGAGGACGTGAACGGGGCGACCGAACCAACGCGTAGGGTGGGCGGTGCCATGCCCTACGAGCCTCCCACCCACAGCGTCGAACGATCGATCCGCGCGAAAACCGGCGCCCGCCTGGTCGCCGGGATCGACGAGGTCGGGCGCGGCGCCTGGGCCGGCCCGGTCACCGTCTGCGCCGCCATCACGGGTCTGCGCAGGCCACCGGACGGCCTGACCGACTCCAAGCTGTTGACGCCGGCGCGCCGCGAGGCCCTCGCCGAGGTGCTCGGCACCTGGGTCACGGCGCACGCCCTCGGCCACGCCTCCCCCCGAGAGATCGACACGCTCGGGATGACGGCCGCGCTGCGGCTCGCCGCGACCCGGGCGTTGGGAGGGCTGCCGGAGCGCCCCGACGCGGTCATCCTCGACGGCAAGCACGACTACCTCGGCGGCCCGTGGCGGGTGCGGACCGTGATCAAGGGGGACCAGCGGTGCGTCGCCGTGGCCGCGGCCTCCGTGCTGGCCAAGGTGCGGCGCGACGCCATGCTCGCGTCATTGGCCACCGAGCATCCCGAGTACGGTTTCGACACCAACGCCGGCTATCCCTCGCCGGTGCACCGGGCGGCCCTCGCCGAGTGGGGGCCGACGCCGCACCACCGCATGACCTGGGCCTTCCTGGAGGCGCTGCCGCGCTGGCGCCATCTCAGGCTGCCCCCGCCCCGCCTCGCCCCAGCCGACCGCGGTGAGGCCGACCGTGTCGAGGAGGACGCGGTTCAGCTCGGCATCTTCTGAGGCGCCCCGATTCGTATGACAAGCGGCGGGGCCTGTGGATGACGCACGTCGCCGAGGGGCCTCGAAGCCGCACGCTCGTGGCATGACTCGACACAGCGACATCGACCGAGAACTCACCGTCGCCGACCACCACGTGATCCTGCGCGGCCCCGCCGACCTGGCCGACGCCCTGCCGTACCTCCTGGGATACCGCCCGGAGGACTCCGTCGTCCTCCTCGGACTGCACGGTCCACGGGGGCGGCTCGGCGGGCGCATCCGCACCGGCATCCCCGAGGACCCGGGCAGCTGGCCGGCCGTCGCGGAGCAGCTCGCCTCCTGCCTGGTCGAGGGCGGCCAGGCGCGCGGCGGCCGTCCCGACGGGGCCGTGGTCTACCTCTGCCGGCAGCCCGCTGACGAGGACGGGGCCAGGCGGACGATGGAGCGGCTGCGTCCCCTCGCCCAGCTGCTGCGGACCGCCTGTGGGGCGCGGGAGGTGCCCGTGTTCGAGGCGTTGTACGTCTCGGACACCCGGTACTGGTCGTACTGCTGTCCCTCGGGGGAGTGCTGTTCGGAGGAGGGCGGCGAGCTGCCGGAGGCGGGCACCTCGCCGATGGCCGCGGCGGCCGCGTACGCCGGACTTCGCCCACCGGGCTCGATCCGGGACCTGGAGCGGCGGCTGGCAGCGGTGACGGGCCCGGCGGCGGCCCGGCAGGCGGAGGCGTTCGACGTCGCCGCCGCCGAGCTGACGCCCCGTCTGCTCGGGCCGGCCGAGCAGCGCACGGCGGTGCGGGAGGACACCGTCTCGCTCGCCGAGCGGCTGATGGAGGGACTGCGTCGGTCGCCGGTCCCCCCACGGGAGGAGGAGACAGCCGTCGACGCCGGCGACGACGCCCTGGTCAGCTGCGAGGACGCGGCGCGCCTCGTGCTGGGGCTGCAGGACCGGCAGGCCCGCGACCGGGCGGCGGAGTGGATGGAGGGAGACGAGGCGCCGTCGGCGCTGCGCCTGTGGCGGGCGCTGTCCCGCCGCTGCGTCGGCGCCTACGCCGGGCACGCGGCGGCCCCTCTCACCCTGGCCGGCTGGGTGGCCTGGTCGGTGGGAGACGAGCCGGCGGCGCGTGTCGCGCTGAGCCGTGCCCTGGCGGCCGATCCGGAGTACGTCTTCGGCAGGCTGCTCTACCAGGCGCTCAACGAGGGGATCAGCCCTGAGCCGTTGCGGCGCAGCATGCGGCAGCAGCGAGCCGCACGCGGGCTGTGACCGCGTGACTCTGACCCAGGGTGGTCGGGACCCTATGATCACGGCATGCCCTACGACCCGTCGGACTATCCGCCGTTCGCCGTCACCGTGGACCTGGTCGTGCTCACCGTCCGGCGGCATGCCCTGTGCGCGCTCATCGTGCGCCGTGGCGAGGAGCCCCACCGCGGGGAGTGGGCCCTGCCGGGGGGCTTCGTGCGGGCCGAGGAGGACCTGACGGCGGCCGCGGTGCGGGAGTTGGCCGAGGAGACGGGGCTGCGGGTGCAGGAGGGCACCGGCCACGGCCTGTCGGGTGTCCATCTCGAGCAGCTCGCGAGCTACGGCGACCCGCACCGGGACCCGCGCATGCGGGTGGTGAGCGTCGCCCACCTGGTGCTCGCGCCGGACCTGCCGTCGCCGATTCCGGGGGGCGACGCGGGCGGCGCGGAGTGGATGCCCGTGGACCGTCTGCTGGGCGACGCGGCCACGCCGTCAGGGCGTCTCGCCTTCGACCACGGCACGATCCTGGCGGACGGCGTGGAGCGGGCCCGTTCCAAGATCGAGTACTCGTCTCTGGCGGCGGCGTTCTGCCCGGCGGAGTTCACGGTGGGGGAGCTGCGCCGCGTCTACGAGGCGGTCTGGGGCGTGGCTCTCGATCCTCGGAACTTCCACCGCAAGGTCACGGGGACCCCGGGGTTCCTGGTCCCGGTGGGCGGCACGACCACGCGTCAGGGCGGGCGCCCGGCGCAGCTGTTCCGGGCGGGCGGGGCCACGGTCCTCAACCCCCCGATGCTGCGGCCGGAGGTCTGACCGCGCGTCACCCACGGCGCCTCGCTAGAAAATCCGACATGTCCCGTTATCGTGCGAGCGTGTCATGGCAGTGGGGCACCTGCGGGTGACGAGCGGGAGGCGCGATGATCCAGGCCGTCGGCCTGACCAGCACACCCCGGCGCGGCCGGCCACCGGCCGTCGACGACCTCACCTTCGAGGCGTGCGCGGGTGAGGTGACCGTGCTGCTCGGCCCGGCCGACTCCGGAGCGTCGGAGGTTCCGCGGCTGATGCTCCAGCTCTCCCCGGGCCGCGGGGTCGCCCTCTTCCGAGGGCGACCGTTGTCGCGGGTGCCCCACCCCCCGCGCGAGATCGGCGTTCTCCTGGGGGACGTGCCGGGCCACCCGCGGCGCACGGTCCGTGGGCAGCTGCGCCTGCTCGCCGCGCTCGCCGGCGTTCCCGACCGCCGTGTCGAGGAGGCGCTGGAGGCGGTCGGCATGAGCGGCCTGGCGCGCACGCGCCTGGCGGCCCTCTCGCGCGGCATGGAGCGCAGGCTCGGTCTCGCCGTCGCGCTCCTCGGCGATCCCCACACCCTCCTGCTCGACGATCCCGCACGCGGCCTCGCCCCCCGCGAGCGGGCCTGGCTGGCCGGCCTGCTGCGCACTCACGCCGACCAGGGCGGGACCGTCCTCCTCACCTCGGACGACTCCCGGGAGGCGGCGCTCCTGGCCGACCGCGTCGTCAGTCTCGACGGCGGTCGACTGCTGGCGGACCAGCGGGGCGAGGACTTCGCCCGCACCCGGCTCCGCCCGCGGGTCGTGGTCCGCACCCCGCACGCCGACCGCCTCGCCGCGGCCCTCACCGGCGCCCTCGAGCCCGGGCTGCCAGCGGGCGCCGGAGCGAGGCCGGAGGTGGTCAGGGAGTCGGGCACCGTGCTCACGGTGTACGGCAGCGAGGCCCCCGTCGTCGGCGAACTCGCGCACCGCCACCGCGTCCTCGTGCACCACCTCGCCGAGACGCGGGGGCGGACGGGGGACCGCTGGTCCGTCGGCCCGCTGCGCCGGGCCGACGGCAGGGAGGCGGAGCGCCTGCCCGGTGCCGGCTCCCCGCCCGCCCCGGCCCTCGGGCGTGCCCCCAAGGGCACGGTGGACTCCACGGCGGGCGATGGAACGGAAGGGAAGCCGGTGCGCGGCGCCGGCAGCGCGAGGCCCGGCGCCGGGCGGACGCGGTCCAGGGGCGGATCGTGCGGCGGTGGAGGCGCCGCCCTGCCGCCCCGGCTGCCGGCCGCCACCGCGGCCCGTCCGCTCTGGCTGCTCTGGCCGCTCCGCTACGAGCTGCGTCGATGGCTCGGCCTGGCGCCCGTCTGGTGGCTCGCGGCGGCCACGCTGCTGGTCGGGCTCGCGGCGGCGGGCGTAATGGCCGCCCCGGACGCGCGGCCACCCGTGCGGACCCTGGCCGGCTGGCCCGACCCGTGGCCGCTGCCGGTCGCGGCCCTGGCAGCCGGGGCGACGGGGGCGGTCTCCTTCGACCGGGAGCGCCGCCACCCCGTGCTCGCCGCCGCGTGCCGCCCCGCCTCCCGCCGGCTGTCCCTGCTCGGTGCCGGGCTCGTGGTCGGCACGGCCGTCGCGCTGGTGCTGTGCGGCGCCACCCTCGGCCTCAACGTCACCGCCCTCACGCTGCTCCTCGCCGCCGAGGGCGCCGACGGCGCCGAGGGGGTGGGGGCGCTCGGCGCCGTCGCGTGGGCGTCCGCCCTGCTCGACCCCGCCGTGCCGGCCGTCGGCTGCGCCTGGACCGGGGTGCTGGCGGCGCACCTGTGCCGGTCGTCCCTGGCGGGTCTGGCCGCCGTCGCCGCCCTGCCGCCGCTCCTCGCGTCGCCGCCGTGGCAGACGCTGGCGGCCTCGGCGCCGCGCCCCCTCGGCGAGCTGGCCGACCGGCTCGCGTCGATGACGGGCGTGCCGTTCCTGTCGTGGGCCGACCCCTGGGTGCTCGCCCCGGCGCACCTCGCCCCCCAGCCCGTCGGCTGGGCGCTCGCCCTCGCTCTCGCCGCCGTGCTGGGCGGGTACGCGTACGTCGCCCTGCGGGGTGGCACACGATGAACGGTGAACATCCGTTTTCTTCTGGTTAGCCGTCAATTATGAGGGAGGCGCCGATCACCCTTTCGTGTGCTTTTCACCAAAGACCTCAAGGTGTCCACGGGCACCGCCGACAAAGGAGGCGTGACTACCCTTGCGCACTCCATGATCGCCACCGCTCGCTCCACGGAGACCGGCTCGTCCGGTCCGGGCGAGTTCGACCGCTACTCCTACGCGGAGTCCTCCGGCGCCGCCCGGACCACCAACGCCCCCGCATGGGAGGGGCCCGACCCGGAGATGGGCCGCGTCGGCCGCCGCGCCGCGGGCAGCCGCGGCCGCGGCCTGCACGGGCAGCTCGTGCAACAGCTCGGCCAGATGATCGTCTCCGGCGACCTCGGTGCCGACCGTCCGCTCGTCCCCGAGGAGATCGGACAGCGCTTCGAGGTCTCCCGCACCGTGGTGCGCGAGTCGCTGCGCGTCCTCGAGGCGAAGGGGCTCGTGAGCGCCCGGCCCAACGTGGGCACCCGGGTGCGCCCCGTCGGCGACTGGAACCTCCTGGATCCCGACATCATCGAGTGGCGCGCCTTCGGCCCACAGCGCGAGGACCAGCGCCGCGAGCTGTGCGAACTGCGCCTCACGATCGAACCGTTCGCCGCCCGGCTCGCCGCCGGCGACAGCCGAGAGGAGATCCGACAGCGCCTCGGCGACATGGTCGACATCATGACCCACGCGCTCGGACAGTCGGACGCCCTGACCTTCTCCCGCGCCGACGCCGAGTTCCACGCCCTGCTGCTTCAGGCGGCGGGCAACCGCATGCTCGAACACCTCTCGGGCATCGTCGCCTCGGCGCTGCAGGTGTCGGGCGGGGCCCTCTCGGGCTGCGAGCAGCCCACGGAGGCGTCGATCGCGCTGCACCAGCGCATCGTCGACGCGATGACCGCCGGCGAGCCCGCCGCGGCCGAGACCGCGATGCGGCAGCTGCTCCAGCCATCGGAGCAGGCCACCGGCTCGGGTGGCGCCGCCGCCACCGGCGGAGCGGACCACGTGGTCCCCGCCCCCCGCGAGCACTGACGCGACCGTCATCACGCACGTCGTCACGTCAGGTAACAGCGCGTCGCCGGAGCCGGACGGCAGGGCTCCGGCGACGCATGCGCTCCGGCCCGCTACAGTCGAGCGTGCGATGTGACTCGGGACACGCGAAAGCTGCGTAACGCTTCGGGGAGCAGCGCGATGATTCAAGAGGTGGCCGTGGTAGCCGGGCAAGCCGTCCGGCGCCGCACCACCGACGCCGCTGGCCCACCCACGCCGGCGGTCACGGTCCGCTTCCATCGGGCGGATCCCAAGCCGTTCCCAGAGTTCCGAGAGGTTGTTCGTGTCGGCCAGCACTTCCCGTACTCTCCCTGCGGAGATCGCCGAGTCCAATTCTGTGATGGCGCTCATCGAACGGGGAAAGGCTGAGGGGCAGATCGCCGGCGATGATGTCCGCCGGGCCTTCGAGGCTGACCAGATCCCGTCAACCCAGTGGAAGAACGTTCTGCGCAGCCTCAACCAGATCCTCGACGAGGAGGGCGTGACGCTTATGGTGAGTGCCGCCGAGGCGCCCAAGCGCACCCGGAAGAGTGTCGCCGCGAAGTCGACGGCCAAGCGCACCGCGACCAAGACGGTCGCCGCCAAGGCCGCCTCCACCAGGAAGACCACGACCAGCCAGGACACGGCGGTCGCGGACGCCGAGAGCGCCGAGGAGGCGGGCGGCGCCCCGGGCAGGACCGCGGCGAAGAAGGCCACGGCCAAGAAGGCCGCGAAGAAGGCGCCGGCGAAGAAGGCCGCCGCCAAGAAGGCCACCCCGGCGAAGAAGGCGGCTGCCAAGAAGTCCGAGAAGGCCCCCGAGTCGGCGAAGAAGGAGCTCTCCGACGAGCTCCTGGAGGCCGAGGACGCGCCCGAGCGCGCCGCCGGGGCAGAGCCCACTCCCGAGGGTCCGGACGCCAAGCACGAGAACGAGGGCTTCGTCCTGTCCGACGAGGACGAGGACGACGCCCCCGCCCAGCAGGTGGCGGCCGCCGGAGCGACCGCGGACCCGGTCAAGGACTACCTCAAGCAGATCGGCAAGGTCCCGCTGCTCAACGCCGAGCAGGAGGTCGAGCTCGCCAAACGCATCGAGGCCGGCCTGTTCGCCGAGGACAAGCTCGCCAGCTCGGACAAGATCGCTCCCAAGCTCCGCCGCGAGCTGGAGATCATCTCCGAGGACGGCCGCCGCGCGAAGAACCACCTCCTGGAGGCGAACCTCCGGCTCGTGGTCTCCCTCGCCAAGCGGTACACCGGGCGCGGCATGCTCTTCCTGGACCTGATCCAGGAGGGCAACCTGGGCCTGATCCGCGCGGTCGAGAAGTTCGACTACACCAAGGGATACAAGTTCTCGACGTACGCGACGTGGTGGATCCGCCAGGCGATCACCCGCGCCATGGCCGACCAGGCCCGCACCATCCGCATCCCGGTGCACATGGTCGAGGTCATCAACAAGCTGGCCCGTGTGCAGCGTCAGATGCTCCAGGACCTGGGCCGTGAGCCCACCCCGGAGGAGCTGGCCAAGGAGCTCGACATGACCCCCGAGAAGGTGGTCGAGGTCCAGAAGTACGGCCGCGAGCCGATCTCCCTGCACACCCCGCTCGGCGAGGACGGTGACAGCGAGTTCGGCGACCTCATCGAGGACTCCGAGGCCGTGGTTCCGGCCGACGCGGTCAGCTTCACCCTCCTCCAGGAGCAGCTGCACTCGGTGCTGGACACGCTCAGCGAGCGCGAGGCGGGCGTGGTGTCGATGCGGTTCGGTCTGACCGACGGGCAGCCGAAGACCCTCGACGAGATCGGCAAGGTCTACGGCGTCACCCGGGAGCGCATCCGGCAGATCGAGTCGAAGACCATGTCGAAGCTCCGCCACCCCTCCCGTTCCCAGGTGCTCCGCGACTACCTGGACTGAGGCAAACCACTCTAAACGCCCCTGACCTGCGAATTTTCAGGTTCGGGGCGTTTTTCTTCCCTAGCGCAACGCTCTCAGTCCAGATAGTGAAGTACGCTCGGACAGCGTGAACGATTCGGACATGCGTGCGCTTCTGGACTCCTGGCTGCTCCACCTCGCCGCCGAGCGGAAGAGCGCCCAGACCCTGAAGACCTACGGCGACGGCGTGCGCGCCTTCCTCCGCTGGTGCGACCAGAACGACATCCACCCGGATCTCGACCGCCCCACGGTCAACTCCTTCGTCTCCGCCCTCCTCGACGCCGGAGCCGAGCCCGCCACCGCCCGGTCCCGCCAGCTCGCGGTGCGCCGGTACTCCGCGTGGCTGGCGGAGGAGGGGGAGATCGACGCCGACCAGCTCATCAGGCTGAAGCCGCCCAAGCTCGACCACAAGATCACGCCGGAGCTGACCGACGACGAGCTGAAGCTGCTGATCAAGGCGTGCTCCGGCAAGGACCTCCGCGACCGCCGCGACGAGGCCATCGTGCGGTTCATGACCGAGACAGGCGCGCGGGCCGGCGAGGTGGTGGCGATGCGCGTGAACGACATGGACCTCAAGGACGGCGCCGCGATCCTCCACAAGACGAAGAACGCCAGGGCCCGCCGTGTGCCCTTCGGCCCGCAGACCGGCCGCGCGATCGACCGCTACCTGCGCCTCCGCCGTGCCCACCGACTCGCCGACACCGATGCCCTCTGGCTGGGGGACCGCGGGAAGGGCTTCACCTACTACGGGCTGCACAGCGCCCTCGCTTACCGCGCCGAGTTCGCCGGCATCAAGAACTTCCATCCCCACGTCCTGCGCCACACCGCAGCCGCCCGCTGGCTCGCCGCCGGCGGCTCCGAGGGCGGTCTGATGGCGGTGGCAGGATGGACTCGGCGGGACATGTTGGACCGCTACACGCGGGCGTCCTCCGAGCGCCGCGCCGCCGAGGAAGCCCGCCGGCTCGGGTTGGGTGATCTGTGATGAGCGAGGCGGTGCGGATACTCACCGTCTGGTGCAAGGACTGTGAGGACGAGAAGCGCCCCGACCGTCAGCGGCTGGGGGTCGTTGAGCGCACCCCTAAGGGCGCCGTTCGGTGGCGCGTGGAGGCGAAGCGTCTGTCCCGCCTTAACCGGCCCGGCCGCTGGCGTGGCTGGAGGGGAGGCTCCACCCTGGAGCACCCCGCCTACTCGCGGCTGGACCCGCCGGAGCACTTGGTGGCCATCTGCCCCCGCCACGGACGCGGCTACGTGCGCCGGGCGGACGTCGAGGACGCGATCGGACGATCTGATAGCGTATCGTTCAACATATCTGTCGGCGGCCAAGCCGCGTGACCGGAGTCGGCAACCCGGACTAAGCCCAGGAGGGCTGGTTCGTGTCTGCCTTGACTCCCGAGCAGCGCCATCTTCGCGCTTCCATCGCTGCCCACGAGATGTGGGCCAATTGCGGTGACACCACCGCTCGCACCCTCCCAGCCCGCACGGCCTTCCTCGACAAGTTCGAGAAGCAGGCCGACCCGGACGGCACCCTCACCCCTGCGGAGCGCGCACGCCGCGCCGAGCACCTCAGGAAGGCGCACTTCCAGCGGCTCGCCCTGGCGTCCTCCCGCGCCCGCGCTGCCAAGGCAGCACGCCGCGCGCAGCAGTCCCAGCACGGGGGTGCGGTGGCGTGAACAGCGGAAAGGGCCCCGGCCAGGGCCCCATCCAGAGTGCTGCATCGATCGTACGCCGCGACCCCATCGTCGACCAGCCCACGCTGCCCCTCCCCGATGCCGACGCCATGCGCGCATGGCTGAAGCTCCTGTACGGGAGCGTGCCGGGCCTCATCAGCGTGTGGTCCGACGCCGACAAGGCTGGCCGCCGCTTCCCCACCGATGGCCGAGGCATCGAGGCCGCCGTCGCGTACGCCATGGGGCTGGATCAGCGCCGCCCGCAGGGCATCTATGTGCAGGTCACCACGCTGCGGGAACACCCGCCCGAGGGGAGGCGTGGCGGCGAAGACCTCGCTCACGGTCTGACCCACCTGTGGGCCGACGGCGACTTCGGCACCATCGGCCACAAGCCCGGCCCCGACGACCTGCCCGCGCCCCCGAACGCCGACGCCATCATCGAGATCGTCGCCCAGTCCGGCCTCCCCGAGCCGTCCGGATGGGCCCACTCCGGTGGCGGCTACAACCCCGTGTGGATCCTCACCACGCCGCACCTCATCGACGGCGAGGAGGACCGCGCCCGCATCAAGCAGCTCACCACCGGGTGGCAGGTCATCCTCGCCGCCCATGCATACCGCCGCGGCTGGTCGTGGGACGGCGAGGTGGGCAACCTCGACCGGTTGATGAAGCTGCCCGGCACCATCAACCGCAAGGAGGGCATCGAGCGGCTCGCCAGCATCGGACCCGGTGCCGGCACCCGCTACGACCTCGACTATCTCATCGCGGTCGCCGACCGGCTGGCTCCCGCCGCCCGGGAGCTGTTGGAGCAGGCCGCCGAGGAACAGCAGCAGCGCCGCGCAGAGCGCCAAGGCACTCCCGCCGCGTCGACCGCGGCATCCAAGTTCAGCCAGCCCTTCGCTGGCCCCGCGGACCACGACGGCCCCTTCGACGTCCTCCAGGACACCGCGTCCTGGGCGGACATCCTTCAGCCTGCGGGCTGGAGCTACCAGGGTACCCACAGCGACGGCCGCGAGATGTGGCTGCGACCCGCCGGGGCCGCCGGTTCAGCAAGCAGCGAGTACAGCCTGCTCTGTAACGAGCACGTGGCCGTCAACTGGTCTGAGCGGTCCGACTTGCCTGTCGGCCGGCAGGCGCCGGGGAACAAGCTGACGAAGGGTCGGCTGTTCGCCGAGCTCCACTACGGTGGCGATACCAGTGCCGCGGCTGCGGACCTTCTGTGCGCGGCGGCCGGCACGACCATCGACGGGCCCGGCGGACGGCTCCCCCGCCATGTCCTCGACGAGGTGGCTCGCCGCTGCCAGCCTGCGGGAGGCGCGCGCGACCTCGGCACCGGATGCCAGGCCACCACCGTGATCGTCGACCCGGCGCACGCTGCCACCCGCCCGTGGCCCGTGCTGCCGGAGGAAGCCGTCTATGGCTTCCCGGGGGAGATCGTGCGGACGATCGGGCCGGAGACCGAGGCCGACCTGGCGGCGCTGCTGTTCACCCTCTACGCCGCCGCCGGCGCGATGATCGGTCCCCGTCCACACATCTTCGCCGGGGACTGCGAGCAGGGCGCGCGCATCTGGCCGCTGATCATCGGCAAGACCTCCAGCGGGGTGAAGGGCACGTCCTGGTGGGCCATCCGGCGGATCTTCGTCGCCGCAGCCAGGCAGCGTCCGCTTGAGGCCGGCGCTTTCGTCGACCAGAAGATCGTCAACGGCCTCTCCTCCGGAGAAGGGCTGATCAACCTGGTCCGCGACGGCAACGGCATCGCCGACCCGAACAACTCCAAGTTCGACGAGGGGGTCCCGGACAAGCGCCTTCTCGTCGTCGAGTCGGAGTTCGCCTCCGTCCTGGCCCAGGGCAAGCGCGAGGGCAACGTGCTGCTGACCACGCTGCGCCAGGCATGGGACGGAGGGAACCTTCGCACCGAGACCGTGAACCCCAGGAGGGCGACCGGCACGCACATCGCCGTCGTCGGTCACATCACGCCCTCGGAGCTGCGGGTCAAGCTGAGCGAGGTCGAACGCAGTTCCGGCACCGCGAACCGCTTCCTGCCGGTCCTCTCCCGACGTTCCAAGCTCCTGCCCTCGGGCGGGAACCTGCCGGAGGAGACCGTGGAGCGCCTCGCTGAGACCCTGGTGGATCGGATCGTCTCCGCCAGCAAGGTCAACCGCATGTACCGCACGACGGCGGCGGAGGAGCTCTGGGCCAGTGAGTACGCCCGGCTCGCCCGGGACGTGAACGACGGGCAGGTGGCGGAGACGATCGGCCGCGCCCGCCCCCAGGTGATCCGCCTCTCGCTGATCACCGCCTTGCTCGATGGACGCCGCGAGGTCGATGCCGAGCACCTTCTGGCAGCGCTGGCGATGTGGGCGTACGTGGAGGACTCCGCCTGGTACGTGTTCGCCAACGGGTCCGGAAACCCGGACCTCGATCGGCTGAAGGAATTCGTGGACGCGGCCGGGGATGAAGGAGTCCCGCGCACGGCGATCACCAACGAGTGCTTCAACAAGCACCGGAAGAAGGAGCAGATCGACGCCCTCGTGGCCGAGCTGATCAGCCTCGGCGACTACGAAGAGTACGAGATCCCGACCGCCGGTCGGCCCGCCAAGCGGGTGCGGCGGAGGAAGCGGAAGTAGCGGATTAAGCCACTGACCTGCCAAGGCCCGAATCCCTTTCTCCGCACCTGCGGAAAAAGGGATTCGAGGTCCAAGGTCCTGACCAGCGAAAACGACCTTCTGCCGCTTCTTCCGCTTTCTCCGCGCCACCAGAGCCGCTGTTCCAACCCGAAGGGAAAGATCAACCATGGGACGCCATAAGCCGAACCGCTCCCGTCGTCCCCGCCCGGACCGCAGCGCCGCGATGGCCTATGCCGACGCCTACCGCTGCGGGCACTGCCACAGCGAAATCAGCCTCCGCGCTCCCGACCCGGACGGGATCGACCACATCGACGTGGCGCACGACGCCGGCTGCCCGGTGCTGAACGGCACCCTGCCCGATCTCCCCGACTCGATGCGTGCCGCGCACGAGACCGGTGGCACCGTGGTCATCGACAGCAGCACAGGAATGCACTTCACGATCTTCGTCACAGACAATCGATAACATCTCCATTGCTATGCATACGAATGCCTTGCTCTAGTGTGAAAAATGAACGACTTGCCACCTTTCCTGTCTTGGTCAGAACGTCGTTCAAAGCCATTGCATCAGTAGGCAAGCCCTTGTTCTTCGTGCTCGTGTAATCCGCTTCCCTGTCGTCCATTGATCGTAGTTGTCGATGCGCATGTGCCGTCCTTGAGAGCCAGCTCGCGGATATTCCGTAGTGTGTGGTATCGCGTCCAGGCTCACACCAGTGGCCCGCTCGCCATCGGGTTCACGGTCCCTATCTCCTACCTCTCGCCCCGAGGGGTAGGGGGTGGTGGTTGACTTAAAGGATGCGAAGATTTAACGACCTCGACAACGGATAGATACTCCCATGGCTGCCTCGGCACGGCACACCTTCTCATCGGAAAGGTAGGGGGGCGGGGTGCCGACGCGGGAATGAGATGATTAAGGACCCCGCTATGGAAAGATTTCTCTCTCCGAGGTAAATTTCTGGGAGAGATGATCTTGGAGGGGGATTTCCAGATGAGACTCACGTGCACAGAATGCGGGGCGCCGTTCGAGCAGCTCCGGGGGAGGCCCGCGAAACGGTGCCCGCGCCACCGCCGGACACGGTACGGGGCTGAGCATCGCCGGCTGGTCGCGGAGACGCGGGAGACGGCGTACGGCACGCCCTGCGTCCGCTGCGGCGGCATCATGCTGCTCGGCGACCAACTCGACCTCGACCACCACGACGACGGCGAGGGATACAGGGGATGGTCGCACGCCGCGTGCAACCGCTCCGCCGGGGCGGTCAAGGGGAACCGCCTGCGTGCGGCCTATCGGGCGGGGGCGGGCCTGTGGGAGCCCTCCACGACCCGCGCGCGGACTCCTGTGCGCCGTCCGGCAGGGTTGGACTCCTCCCGCTGGACGGACGAGGAGCTGGCAAGCATGCCCCCCATACCGGACAGGCTGATGGGGGCGGAACTGCACGGCGTCCTGGTGTGGTGGGCGGTCGGCAACTGCTGGGGTCACTGCTCGCGAGCGTGGTAGCCGGGCCGGCCGTGCGTCCGCTGCCTCCGCAGGCGAGCGCAGACATGGACACGTCCGTGAGGGAGGACGCGCGTCGCGAGCGCCGACCTCGTCCACTCGCCCAGCGTTTACGCAGATCGGCTTACACCCTGCACCTGCCGCTGAGCTCCAGCGCGATCTCGCGTGGCCGAGCACGAGGCACACGCAGTCGCGCTCAGGCCACTGTCAGTGGCTCTAGGTAGTCTCCTGCGGTGATCCTCTACCAGAACGCAGCCGTCAACCCTCCGCGCTTCGAGGACAAGGAGCTGAGGAAGGCGATCGGCGAAGCCATCGGCCAGGCCGGCTATGACGACCTCCTAGCCGCCTTCCTGTGGGTCCACGAAGGACACCTCGCGCGCTCCATCCGCCAGCAGCTCAGTGAGCACTATGAGACGGTCAAGCGGGAAAGAGATCACGCCGAGAAGCGGGCAGAAGGCTACGGCTGGGCAGACGTACCGTCGACCCTCGCCTACTGCGACATCGCTCAGGAGACCTACGACCACCTCGGCGAGGAACTCTCGCGCGCCGAGCAGATGCTCCAGCAGGCAACCACGGCGTGGCGGGAGATGAGCGAGGACTACGGCCGCATCGAGGAACTGCGCCAGCGCTACGACCGACGCGAGAAGACCGAGCCATCCCCTCTCGAAGCCCTTGCCGAGCTTCCACGCCAGTGCCTCCGGTCCCAGCAACGCGTCAAGGAGATCCTTGCCGAAGACCGCAACCAGACGCACGCCCTCGCGTTGCGCGAGGCCAGGCTGACGGCCTTCCGCCAGTCTCCGGCCAGTGTGAGCCGCAAACGGATCGACGCCATGCATCACACGGAGTTCGAACGCACCGTCGCCGCCCTTGCCCGGCGTGACGGTTTCCGCCTCGTACGGGCCCACGGCGGGACCGGTGACCTGGGCGCCGACGTCATCGCCGTCGCGCCTGACGGCCAGACTCGGGTGGTCATCCAGTGCAAGCACACCCGCAGAGGCGCGACCAAGGTGGGGTCTCCGGCCTTGCAGCAGCTCAACGGCACCGCGCGGCAGGTCCACCAGGCCGATGTCGTCGTCGCAGTGACGAACGGCCGCTTCTCCTGGCCGGCGACGCGCTTCGCCTACGCGCAGAACATCCACACGATCGACTGGATGGACTTAGAGCACTGGGCCACCTGGGGCGTACCGCTCGCCGAAATCCTGGACCTCAAAGCCCTCTCGAACTCAAACAACGCCGATCAAGACTGCTATGGCGGTGGAGGAGCAATGGGCCAGGTCGATCAACAGATCGACGCTCCCGCGACGGCGTGACCGGACCGAGCCGGAACCATCTCAGCCGACGGGAGCGAGGAGAGTCCTGAGCGAGCAAGCGACCTGCGCGATCAGCGAGACGAGGTGGTAGAAGGATCGTCGGGAAGCGGGGCAGCGGGAGGAGGAGAAACAGCGGGAGCATCTTTCTGCCGGAAGCGCCTGGCAGAGACCGGTTGATCCCCGGGAGCTGGCAGGATTTCCAAGAGTCGTTGTCTGCTCACGGTGGTCATGGCAGGGTCATCGTGATCGTTGATCAGTCGAGTGCGAGGGGGAGGCCGTGGAAGCACGGATGTGGGATGCGCTGGTCGGCTCGATGAGGAGCGCCTACACCGCGTCGCTCGCAGAAGGTGTGGTGCCCAGGCCCGTCATCATGCCGTTGGTGCGCGGCGAGCTGGTGGGCCTGATCTGGGCACGCCCGCTCTATGTCGGCGAGGACGCGCTGAAGGGGATCGCCGAACTATCGAATATCGCCTCTGCGGCCGGCGCCGATGAAGCGGTCCTGGCATGGGAAACCCACGATGTCGCCACCGCCTGCCAACTGCCCGTCGTCGGCCCGGCACCCTGCCTGAACCTGGTGCACGCCACCATGCGACGGGCATGTCCTTCATCAGTTCCCCTACAACGAGCAGCTGATCAACCGGAGTCCGGAGGGCCGGTCTTCGGTCGAGCCGCAGTGGGCACAGGCACTGGCACCTCGAACCGACGGTGAGCTTGTCCCTCCCATCCGGGTCGTGTCGACTTCGCCTTCACTCCACTCAGCATCGACGACCCCGACCCACTCGCCGCGACTGCCGCCTACATGGAGTCTCTGGGCTACAGCCTGCGTCTGACCGAGACATTTGCTCGTTGATCAACATGAAGGTCAGATCTGTGGTGGACTGTGGCAGTGAATGAGACTGGATTCACTCAAGGAGGTCGAGCGCAGGGAGTGCATCCACGATTCGTACGGTCTCCACGCTGACCGTCACGATCTTCTTGATGAGATCGATGACGTACCGCGGGTCATCAGACCAGTCATTGGGATCGTTGATGATGCCGCTCGCCTTGTCGGTCTTCACCTGGTAACGATCAACGGCCCATTCGATAGCCGACCGAGGCCCAAGACGATACCGGTGTGCCTCCTCGGGGATGCCCGTGAGGACAACGTTGCTGTTGTAGACGATCAGCGACTGATCACCCTTCGGGCCGAAGCGGGGCTTCTGTACGCGATACAGGTTCTCGACCGAAGCGGAAGATGCATTAGTGACTCTCTCTTCGAGAGGGTACGGGTCGACAGACTCATAGCCGATATGCAAATCCGCCAGCTTGCGGCCGGCCTCTGCGAAGCCGTGGAAATTGTGGACCTTGGGTATGTGCGGGAGAGACTTCTTCAGATCCGCATCGAATTGGTCCCGGTATTGCTGGCTGTGCAGCAGGCCATAAGCATAGTAGAAGATATCGTCCTTCGTCACTTCCTTGCCGTAGGTCTCCTGATAGCTCACGAGGGCGCTGTCGGTGATGTTGTCGATCCGTTCGAAACCGGGCGCCTCTGAGCTTCCGAAGAGATCGTCTGCGGCACCGACCTCGCGGTAGCTGTATCGCGGAAAGAACTGCCCTCCCTTTCCGAATACGTCAAGGCAGGGAATATCATTCATCGCGAGTACCGCGACTTCGCTGTGGGCGTGAAATCCGTTCACATAGAAGCCGAAGTTCGGCAGTTCCGGCCCCGGGAAGATCTTCGGCAGCTGGCCAACGCGATGGTTGAGATCCTTGTCGAAGTAGAGCGCTTGCCTGTTGAAGGGACGGTATGTGCCGGTAACAACATGCTCGCTCTGGTACTCGATGCGTCGGCCTCGCGCCACCTTGGGAATGAGACTTGATGACCAGCTGATCTGTGCTGGGTCGCGGTTGATAAACGATTCTACATGGCTATTTGGTTCGGTGATTCCGTTTGTTTCGCAAAACTCAAGGAAGGCATCCACCTGGCTGTTGTAGAAGTCGATGGTTCGTTCGACATTCGCGACGAGCTTATCTTGCGAGTAGTTGTATACCCAGGCATCCCGATTTGTTCCCAAGCCGAGGGAGTAGGTCTCGAAGACCGTAACCGGTTTGGGTTGCCCCTTCGGTACCTTCATCCCGAGTGGCGTGAAGTTGCTGAAGGCGTCGTTTCGCTTATTTATCCAGTCGCCCTCAGGGCTGGGAGAGATCTGCTGCCATTCGACTGTGTCGAGATCCTGCTCCCCGAGAATGGCCAGCTTTTGCTCACGGCTGAGGTAGTCGCCGATGTCACGATAGAAGAGCTTGCAGTCGGTGGCAGAGCTGGCAGCCCTGTTGCGCTTGACTAGGAGAAGGATTGCGACGGTGCTCCGACTGCCTGAGTCGAAGATCTTGCCGCCTTCCCTTCTCGACTGCTCGCCTACTGTGCGTTGGTTGCCGCGCAGGTTGTAGCAGTAGATTGCATCGAACTCCTCTGCCAAGCTCAGACGCAGGCCAACCGCAGTGTTGCTGTCGATGTAGCCGCCGTTTGATACGAAGCAGATGATGCCCTCGTCGCTAATTCGGTCCGAGGCCCATCGAATGGCCTTCACGTATGAGTCGTAAAGCGTCCGCTTAGAAGACGCGCTAGACAGCTTCGCGTACGTCGTTTCGATGCGTCGGTCAAGCGTGGGATAGGACTGGTTTTGGTTGTCGTCATTCTGGCTCGTCTGTCCGGCTGAATACGGCGGGTTTCCGATGATGACGCGGATATCCTGGGCCTGTTGCCGTTGCACGCGCTCGCTGTTGTCGCCGAACATTACGATTTCCAGCTGCTCGTTGTCTTCGGCAAGCTGGAACGTATCCGTGAGCACGATGCCGTCGAATGGTGTGTAGTCGCCGCCCTGATATTGCTGGTGAAAAGCGGCCTCGATGTTGACAGCAGCAATGTAGTACGCGAGAAGCACGATTTCGTTGGCGTGCAGCTCGCTCGTGTACTTGCGCAGTAGGTCTTCCGGTTTGATTAAACCAGATTGGAGCAGGCGCACGATGAATGTGCCCGTTCCAGTGAATGGGTCGATGATGTGGACGCCTTCGTCCGACAGGGAGCCGTCGAAGTATTTGCTCAGGGCTTGGTTGGTTGAACGAAGGATGAAGTCTACGACCTGAATCGGGGTATAGACGATGCCAAAAGCGTCAGCAGTCTTGGGAAGGGCGGTCTTGAAGAATTTCTCGTAAAGCTCGGTGATGACCTTCTGACGGCCCTCGTGGTTGTCGATGCCCTCGGCGCGGGTGCGGACGGAGGCGTAGAAGGACTCCAGGGTCTCGGCCTCCTTGCCGATGGCCTGGTCCTCCAGGGTGTCGAGCATCCGTTGCATGGCCTGGGAGACCGGGTTGCGGGTGGAGAACTCGTAGCCGGCGAAGAGGGCGTCGAAGACCGGCTTGGTGATGAGGTGCTGGGCCAGCATGTCGATGGCGCTGGTCTCATCGATGCCGGGGTTGATGTTGGCCCGAAGCTCCTTGAGGAACTGCTCGAAGGCTGCGCGCTTGGCGGGGTCGGTCAGGGCGGCCTTGATGCGGGCGACGTGGCGGTCGGCGATGACGGCGACGTCCTTCGCCCAGTCCTCCCAGTAGTGGCGCTCGCCGACCTTGGTGACGATCCTGGTGTAGATCGCGTCGCGCCACTCCTCGATGGGCCACTGGATCGGGAGCTGGCTATCCGGCTTGTCGCCGCCGCTGCCGTCGCCGATGACCTCGTCGCCGGGACCGACGTGGCCGACGAGGATGTTGTCCGGGCGCTTCTGGTTGAGGTCGATCTGGTTGACAGTCGCGTTGAAGCGGTCGTCGTGGGCGCGGAGGGCCTGAAGGACTTGCCAGACGACCTTGAAGCGCTTGTTGTTGGCGAGGGCTGTCTCCGGGGGCATGCCGGCGGGGATGCCGACGGGCAGGATGATGTATCCGTAGTCCTTGCCGTCAGCCTTCCGCATGACTCGACCGACCGACTGGACGACGTCGACGACGGAGTTGCGCGGGTGGAGGAACAGGACGGCGTCGAGATCCGGGACGTCTACGCCTTCGGAGAGGCAGCGGGCGTTGGACAGGATCCGGCAGGTGTTCTCGCCCGGGTCCTCCTTGAGCCAGTTCAGGCGCTTGTTGCGTTCCAGGGAGTTGAAGCTTCCATCGACGTGCTGGACTTCGCAGCGCAGGAAGTCCTCGTCAGTCCGGTCGTACTGCTGGACGACCTCGGCGAAGCGGTCGGTGATCAGCTTGGAGTCGGCGATGTTGCGGGCGAACGCGACGGCGCGGCGCATGGGTGGCTCGCCGTGCGTGAAGCCACTGCCGTCCAGGGCGTGTCCGCTGCGTTTGGCGAGGCCGTTCCAGCAGCCCACGATCTTGGCCGCGTCGTCGAGGGTGAGTTCGTTGTTCTCGTCGGCGAACTGTGCTTGCAGAGAGGTCGCGACGTACTGCTCATCAACGGAGAGGATGAGGACCTTGTAGTCGGTGAGCAGACCATGCTCGACGGCCTTGCCGAAGCCGAGGCGGTGGAACTCCGGGCCGTAGAGCGTTTCGTCGTCCATGGAGCACAAGACGGCGTCGTTCTGCTTGGCGGTGCTCTTGGTGTTGTCGTCGAACAGCCGCGGGGTGGCGGTCATGTACAGGCGGCGCTTCGCTCTGATGACGTCGTTGTCGTGCACCTTGACGAACTGCGACTCGTCTTTGCCGGCCAGGGTCACGCCGGTCGTGCGATGGGCCTCATCGCAGAAGATGATGTCGAAGTCCGGCTGCCCCTTCCTCTGTGCCTCGGCAACCGTGGTGATCGACTGATAGGTGGAGAAGATCACGGTCAGGCCGCGCATGGTCTCGACCCGCGTCATCTGCTGGAGCAGCCGATCGGGGTCGGTCGTGGCCGGGAGAGCCAGATCATGGGTGTTCATGTCCTGGCTGTCGCTGTCCCGCCCCTGCTTGCTGACCTTGGTGTCCGAACAGACCGCGAAGCTGTGCAACACGGTCTGGCACTCGGCGGTCCACTCGCGCAGGCTCTGGGAGAGCAGCGAGATGGACGGGACGAGGAAGAGGACGCGCGTCGTTTCGCCCTCACCCTTCTCCGCTGCCAGGCGCTCGGCCACCTTCAACGAGGTGAACGTCTTGCCGGTGCCGCACGCCATGATCAGCTTGCCACGGTCGTGATCCGCGAAGCCGGAGAAGACCGCGTCGACCGCTTCCGTCTGGTGGGGTCGTAGCGACTTCTTGTGCCCAAGGCGCAGCTCGATCTTCTCGCCGGGCTTGGGCCAGACGATGTCCCAGTCGACGGGACTGGCGGCGATGTCGGCCAGCCCTATGCGGGTGACGGGTATCTGCTGTCCAGCCAGGGCCTCCTCGGCGTGGGAGCCCCACTTCTCCGTCGTGGAGATGATCAGTCGGCGACTGAAGAAACCCTTGCCCGACGCGGTGAAGAAGGAGTCGATATCACCCTTCTGAACTGTGTGGTCAGGTTCGTAGAACTTGCACTGTATGGCGCAGTAGCCGCCCGTCTCGATGTCCCGCGCGACCAGGTCGATGCCGACGTCACGCTTGTCCTCACTCGCGAGGGGCGAGTCAGCCCACATCCACACGTTGCTGAACTGCGAGGACCACTGCGGATCCGTGCGCAGGTACTGAACCATGAGCTCCTCGAAGCGAGTCCCCCGCTCACGGTTCGTCTCCGAGCTGTCACGGAACAACCTGAGGATGTCGTGCACCGTCGTGGCCACTCCGCTGCCCCTCCCAGCCAGTGCGCAAGAACCGCGCACCCAAACGATCGCACTTGACGCTCTTTCGGAAGACTAACGCACCGAGTTCCAGCGGCACTTCAGCGTGTTTGTTCAGACTGGTTGGCCACGGTCTGACCTGATTCTCCATCAGTGTCCGGATGAGGCTTTGGCCGACGGTCGATCGAGGGCACCCCCCTTGCCATGCTGCGTCACTGAGCCTTTTCCAACCTGTCTGAGGCCGTGGGGCGTTGAGGTGGGGGCTGGGTGCGGGAAGGGGTGAAGCTCCTGGTAGATGGGTTGTCGACCAAGATCAACCTGTCCGCCCGGAGCTTCACATGCT
>NZ_JBQQBZ010000032.1:0-83330 GCF_052245655.1 Streptomyces sp. 4N509B | reverse complement strand
CAACCGCCGCCTCGACCTCGACATCCCCGACACCGAACGCGCCACCCGCGCCGCCACGCACACCCCACCCCCACCCCACCCAGCCGCCGCCCACGCCACCCAACGCGGCTGGACCCGCCTCTACACCCAACACGTCCTCCAAGCCAACGAAGGCGCCGACCTCGACTTCCTCACCGGCACCAGCGGCCACCACATCCCCCGCCACTCCCACTGACCGCCGATGACCGCCGAGACGGCGCGGGCACCCCTACCTGGCCGGCCGCTCGTCGAGCCGCTGGTCGCGCTCCCTGGCGGGAAACCGTTGAGGGGCGCGATAAGGGGTCGGTTACGGGTAGCCAGTGGTGGACCCGGCTCCCATGATCTCCCTGTCGGAACGTCGCGTGGGAACGACGAGTGGGAACGACGGAGGGGTTCGATGGAGGAGACGGGGGAACCGACCATCACGGCGATCCTCGAGGGTGGTCCCGTCGACCTCCCGGCGGAGTCGCGCACCCGTCGGGTGGGGAGCACCGACCAGAAGGTGAAGGTCCTGCACCACGGCGGGTATGAGCACTTCGAGCTCGTCCGGCAGGACCGTCAGGACGACCACGCGTCCGCGGTCTTCCGCTGGACGATGCGCACCAGGATCGCCGAGTAGGCGTCAGACGCCCGGCGGGGGCGTCGCGCGCGGGTCCGGCCGGCGCGTGGGGCCACCCGGCGAGGCAGCGGAGAGGAACACCGTGCGATTCGCAGTGCTGGGCCCGTTGGACGTGCTCGCCACCGGGGCCCGCGCCGCGCCCGGAGTGACGGCCCCCGGCGACGGGGGCGCCGTGGCGGCCCCGAAGGCCCCCAAGGTCCGTGCCGTGCTGGCCACGCTCCTCCTGCGCCGCAACACGGTCGTGTCGGTCGCGAGCCTCATCGACGAGCTGTGGCACGACGCCCCGCCCCGCACCGCCGTGCCCACGCTCCAGGTCTACGTCTCGCAGCTGCGCAAGCTGCTGCACCGCCTCGACCCGGCCACGGGCCGGGACCGGCTGGTCACCAGGAGCCCGGGATACCTGCTGCGTCTCGCCCCGGGCGAGCTGGACGTGACCGAGTTCGAGGAGCTCCACGCCCAGGGAGGCCGCGCGATGGCGGCGCGGGCGTTCGACGAGGCGGTGGAGATCCAGCGGCGGGCGCTCACGCTGTGGCGCGGGCCACTGCTGTGCGACACGCCGCATGGTTCGATTCTCGCCGGCGCGGCGATCCGCCTGACCGAGCTCCGCGTCGCCGCCCTCGAACGCCGAGTCCGCGCCGAGCTGTGCCTGGGTCGCCACCGCGACCTCGTGGGCGAGCTCTGGGGACTGGCCGCCGACTTCCCCACACGGGAGGAGATCCACGCCCACCTGATGGTCGCGCTCTACCGCACCGGACGAAGCGCCGACGCGCTGCGCGTCTTCGACCGCCTGGCGGGAACCCTCGGCGCCGAACTCGGCATCGAGCCCGGCCCCCGCCTGCGGCAGCTTCGGCAGCGCATCCGCACCGGTGACGCCACGCTGCTCCACCCCGCCGGCCTGCCGCGGACCGCCGACGATCCGGAGGCGGCTGCCGCCCTCCAGCCGGCGGGGCAGACGGTCGGCCGGCCACCAGGCCAGACGGCGGGCCCGGCGCCGCGGATACCCACCCCGCGGCGGCCACAGCCCTCCTTCCAGCCGCTCTGACGTCCCTGCCCTCGTATCCTGTCAACTCCTCCATCTCGTTGCCTCACGACGTGACGGACATCCGGGAGCTTCCACCCATGACGGTCTCGCCCCACGACTCCTCGCCCCCCGACCCGCCCCCCGGCGCCTCGTCCCCGCCGCCCGCGCTGGCGGCGGAGTTCCCGCCGGCCACGCGCGAGGACTGGCACCGTCTGGTGGCGGGTGTGCTGCGGAAGGCGCGCGGCCTCGACCGGGCGGGCTCGGCGGCGGAGGAGGCGCTGGTCACCCGGCTGGAGGACGGCGTCGTCACCCGCCCGCTCTACACCGCGGCCGACGCCCCCACCACCCCGACGGGGCTCCCCGGCAGCGCCCCCTTCGTGCGCGGCGGGCGGCCCGAGGGCGCGGCCGTGGCCGGCTGGGACGTCCGCCAGCGCCACGCCGACCCCGACCCGCGCCGCACCAACGCCGCCGTGCTGGCCGACCTGGAGGGCGGCGCGACCTCGCTCTGGCTGGCCGTCGGCGCGGCCGGCGGCGTGCCCGTCGCCGGGCTGGGCGCCGCCCTGGAGGGCGTGCTGCTGGACCTGGCGCCGGTGGCGCTGGAGGCGGGTCCCGACGTGGGGCCGGCCGCGGAGGCGCTGCTGGCGGCGTTCGAGGAGCGCGGCGTGGACGCCGCGAGCGCGGCCGGCACCCTGGGCGCCGACCCCTTGGGCTGGGCGGCCCGCACCGGCCGCGCGGAGGACGTCGCCCGGCTGACGGCCACGGCCACGATCCTGGCGGCCCGCTGCCACGAACGGCACCCGGCGCTGCGGGCGCTGGCCGTCGACGCGCTGCCGTACCACGAGGCGGGCGGCTCGGCCGCCGAGGAGCTGGGCTGCTCGCTCGCGACGGGCGTGGCGTACCTGCGGGAGCTGACCGACGCCGGTCTGCCGCTGACGGCGGCCCTCGGCCAGCTGGAGTTCCGCTACGCGGCGACCGCCGACCAGTTCCTGACGATCGCGAAGCTGCGGGCGGCCCGCCGCCTGTGGTCGCGGGTCGCCACCGTGTCCGGCGCGCCCGCCGACAGCCCCGCCGCGGGCCAGCGGCAGCACGTGGTGACCTCCCGCGTGATGATGACCCGCCGCGACCCGTGGGTGAACATGCTGCGGACGACGGTGGCGTGCCTGGCGGCCGGCGCGGGCGGCGCGGACGCCGTGACCGTGCTGCCGTTCGACGAGGCGATCGGGCTGCCCGACGCCGCCGCGCGGCGCCTGGCGCGCAACACCTCGCTCATCCTGACGGCCGAGTCCCACCTGGCCCGCGTCATCGACCCGGCCGGCGGCTCCTGGTACGTCGAGGACCTCACCGAGCAGCTGAGCCGGGCCGCCTGGGCGTGGTTCCAGGAGATCGAGCGGGCCGGCGGCATGGCGGCGGCGCTCGCGTCCGGGCTGGTGGCCAAGCGGCTCGGCATCACGTGGGAGCAGCGCTCCCGGCGGCTGGCGACGCGGCGGGAGGCCGTCACGGGCGTCAGCGAGTTCCCCGAGTTGGCGGAGCGGACGCTGACCCGCGAGCCGGCGCCCGAACCGCCGTCCGGCGGGCTGCCGCGGGTGCGGCGCGACGAGGCGTTCGAGGCGCTGCGCTCGCGGTCCGACGCCCACCTGGCGGCCACGGGGTCCCGGCCGCGCGCGTTCCTCGCCGCGCTCGGCCCCGCCGCGGAGCACACGGCGCGGGTCGCGTTCGCCGCCGGTCTGCTGCGGGCCGGCGGGATCGAGCCGGTCCACGAGCCGACGACGGTCGACGCCGCCTCCGCCGCCGAGGCCCTCGCCGCCAGCGGCGCGCGCGTCGCCTGCCTGTGCGGCACCGACGCCCGGTACGCGGACGAGGCCGAGCCCGTCGCGGCGGCGCTGGCCGGCGCGGGGGCGCGGCGCGTGGCGCTGGCCGGCCGGCCCGGCGAGCGCGAGCACGCCCTGCGCGCGGCGGGCGTCAGCGACTTCGTCTTCACCGGCTGCGACGCGGTGGCCTTCCTCTCCTCCGTCCTCGACACCCTGGGAGTGGCGCGATGAGCACCACCGGCCCGATCCCGGACTTCTCGACCGTCGACCTCGACGGCGACGCCCCCACGCCCGGCCCCACCGACGGCCCCGCGCCCGCCTCGCGGGAGGCGTGGCGCGCGGCGGTGCGGGAGAACAGCGGCCACCACGTGGACGAGCTGCTGTGGCGGACGCCCGAGGGCATCGACGTCCCGCCGCTGTACACGGCCGAGGACCTGGCCGGGGTGGACTTCCTCGACACCCTGCCCGGGATCGCGCCCTACCTGCGCGGCCCGTACCCCACGATGTACGTGACGCAGCCGTGGACGATCCGCCAGTACGCCGGGTTCTCCACGGCCGAGGAGTCCAACGCCTTCTACCGGCGGAACCTCGCCGCCGGCCAGAAGGGCCTGTCGGTCGCGTTCGACCTGGCCACCCACCGGGGCTACGACAGCGACCACCCGCGCGTGACGGGCGACGTCGGCATGGCGGGCGTCGCGATCGACTCGATCCTCGACATGCGGCAGCTCTTCGACGGCATCCCGCTGGAGAAGATGACCGTGTCGATGACGATGAACGGCGCGGTGCTGCCCGTGCTGGCGCTGTACATCGTGGCCGCGGAGGAGCAGGGCGTCGGTCAGGAGAAGCTGGCGGGGACCATCCAGAACGACATCCTCAAGGAGTTCATGGTCCGCAACACCTACATCTACCCGCCGAAGCCGTCGATGCGGATCATCTCCGACATCTTCGCGCACACCTCCCGGCACATGCCGCGGTACAACTCCATCTCGATCTCCGGCTACCACATCCAGGAGGCCGGCGCCACGGCCGACCTGGAGCTGGCCTACACCCTGGCCGACGGCCTGGAGTACCTGCGGGCCGGCATGGCGGCGGGCCTGGGCGTGGACGACTTCGCGCCCCGCCTGTCGTTCTTCTGGGGCATCGGCATGAACTTCTTCATGGAGGTGGCCAAGCTCCGCGCCGCCCGCCTGCTGTGGGCCAAGCTGGTGCGCCGCTTCGAGCCGGGCAACCCCAAGTCCCTGTCGCTGCGCACCCACTCCCAGACCTCCGGCTGGTCCCTGACGGCCCAGGACGTCTTCAACAACGTGACGCGCACCTGCGTCGAGGCGATGGCCGCGACCCAGGGCCACACCCAGTCGCTGCACACCAACGCCCTCGACGAGGCCCTGGCCCTGCCGACGGACTTCTCCGCCCGCATCGCCCGCAACACGCAGCTGATGCTCCAGCAGGAGTCCGGCACCACCCGCGTGATCGACCCGTGGGGCGGCAGCGCCTACGTGGAGCGGCTCACGCACGACCTGGCGCTGCGGGCGTGGCAGCACATCGAGGAGGTCGAGGCGGCCGGCGGCATGGCCCAGGCGATCGACGCCGGCATCCCGAAGCTGCGCATCGAGGAGGCCGCCGCCCGCGCCCAGGCCCGCATCGACTCCGGGCGGCAGCCCGTCATCGGCGTCAACACCGTCCGGGTGCCGGCCGAGGAGGCCGACGAGAGGATCGAGGTGCGACACGTCGACAACTCCTCGGTCCGCGCCCAGCAGCTCCAGAAGCTGCGGCGGCTGCGCGCCGAACGCGACGAGGCGGCCTGCGCCAAGGCGCTGGCGGCGCTGCGGGAGGCCGCCGCGGGCGACGGGAACCTGCTGGAGTTCTCGATCCGCGCGGCGCGCGCCCAGGCCACGGTCGGGGAGATCTCCGACGCGCTGGAGCAGGTGTTCGGTCGGCACGCGGGGCAGATCCGTACCATCTCTGGCGTGTACCGCGAGGAGGCCGGGGACAGCCCCGGGGTGGAGCGGACGCGGAGGCTGGTCGCCGCGTTCGAGCGGGCGGAGGGGCGCCGGCCGCGCATCCTCGTCGCCAAGATGGGCCAGGACGGGCACGACCGGGGCCAGAAGGTGATCGCGTCGGCCTTCGCCGACCTCGGCTTCGACGTGGACGTCGGCCCGCTCTTCCAGACGCCCGAGGAGGTCGCGCGGCAGGCCGTCGAGGCGGACGTGCACCTCGTCGGCGTGTCCTCGCTGGCCGCCGGGCACCTGACGCTGGTGCCGGCGCTGCGGGAGCAGCTGGCCGAGGCCGGGCGTGAGGACATCGCGATCGTCGTCGGCGGGGTCATCCCGCCGGACGACGTGCCGGCGCTGCGCGAGGCGGGCGCCGCGGCGGTCTTCCCGCCGGGCACCGTCATCCCGGACGCGGCCCGCGAGCTGCTGACGGCGCTCGCCGCGGAGCTGGGCCTGGACCTCGGCGTGGACGCGGGTGAGGACTCGGGTGAGGACGCCGGCAAGGACCCCGAGGCGCGTCCCGGGGCGGAGGGCTAGCGCGGCGATGCCCCGCACCATCGACGTCGACGCCTACGTCACGGGCGTGTTGGCCGGCTCCCGCGCCCACGTGGCCCGCGCCATCACGCTCGTGGAGTCCACCAGGCCCGACCACCGCGAGCTGGCGCAGCGGCTGCTGCTCGCGCTGCTGCCGCACGCGGGGGGCGCGCGGCGCGTCGGCGTCAGCGGCGTTCCCGGTGTCGGCAAGTCGACCTTCGTCGACGCGCTGGGCACGATGCTGACGGGCCTCGGGCACCGCGTCGCGGTGCTGGCCGTCGACCCCTCCTCCACGCGCACGGGCGGCTCGATCCTCGGCGACAAGACCCGCATGGCGCGCCTGGCGACCGACCCGGCCGCGTTCGTCCGCCCCTCCCCCAGCGCCGGCACCCTCGGCGGCGTGGCGCGGGCGACGCGCGAGTCGATCGTCGTCGTCGAGGCGGCCGGCTACGACGTCGTGCTGGTGGAGACCGTCGGCGTCGGCCAGTCGGAGACGGCGGTGGCGGGCATGGTCGACTCCTTCCTGCTGCTGACGCTGGCCCGCACCGGGGACCAGCTCCAGGGCATCAAGAAGGGCGTGCTGGAGCTGGCCGACGTCATCGCCGTCAACAAGGCGGACGGCCCCCACGAGACGGAGGCCCGCGCGGCGGCCCGCGAGCTGTCCGGCGCGCTGCGCCTGCTGCACCCGCCGGGCCAGCGCCCGCCGGTGCTGACGTGCTCCGCGCGGGAGGACACCGGCCTGGTGGCCGTCTGGGAGCGACTGGAACACCACCGCGCCGGCCTGGCCGCGGCCGGCGACCTGACCGCCAAGCGCCGCCAGCAGCAGGTGGAGTGGACCTGGCAGATGGTCCACGACCGCCTGCTGGCCAGGCTCCACGACGACCCGGACGTGGCCCGCCTGGTTCCGGGCGTCGAGGAGGAGGTCCGCGCCGGAACCCTGACGCCGACGCTGGCCGCCGACCGGCTGCTCGCGGCGTTCACGGTCGAGAACGCGACCGACAGCTGATCCCACGGGCCGGACCGCCCGACCCCGCGAAGCCGTCCGCCTCCATCCCCACCCCCGCCACCTCACGTCCTTCCGCCTTGGTCCGTGCGATCTGGCCTGTCAGCCAAGAACAGGCTCGACAGGCGTGTGACATCGATGGAACACCAGGCGTCCCTAGGCTGCTGCTCGCCATGACGCAATGCGTCAGCAGCACGCAGGGAAAGGATTACCGATGCGACGGACGGCCTTACGGGACAGAGAAACCCGGATATCACAGAACGACGCGGCGACGATCTGGCAACTGTCGGTACGGGCGGCCAACCTCCCCGAAGCCGACACGTCCGAGCTGGCGGACCTGCTGTTGGACATCCCGGCGACATTGCGCGACGAGCTCGTTCACTTCGCCAACAGCGCTTCGCACTCGGGGTTCCTCCTTGTTCGAGGTCTGCCCGTGGGTGACCTTCCTCCAACGCCTGACCGACACAGCCCGCGGGTACTCGCCCACCACCCCACCTCGGGGACGTTGAGGTTGGTGGCGGATCTCCTCGGCTCCCTGGTGGGCTACCAGGACGAGAAGAACGGTGCCTTGCTCCATGACGTGCATCCGGTCAAGGGGGAAGAACGACGCATCGAGAACAGCGGCGCGGTCGCTTTCGACTTCCACACCGAGAACGTGCACCACCCGTTGCGTCCCGACTTCCTCGGGCTGTTGTGCCTTCGCCAGGACCATGACGGGGTGGCGGCCACACGCGTCGCGTCCGTTCGCGAGGCGGAAGTGCTGCTGACGAGCCGACAGCAGGAGATCCTCCGCTCCCTGCGGTTCTCCAGCGCCTACCCGACATCCTTCTCCCGCAACATCGCGGGGCCAAGGCCCATGGCGGGCCCCCATCCCGTGCTCTTCGGGCAGGCGTCGGAGCCGTTCGTGCGGTTCAACTCCCACAACACCACCGCTCCGGACGCAGAAGGCACCGAAGCGCTCCGCGCGTTGTCGGAGGCGCTGGAGTCCGTGTGCAGGGACATCGTCCTTCAGCCCGGGGATCTGGTGCTGGTTGACAACCACATCGCGGCCCACGGCCGTTCCTCCTTCACCCCACGCTACGACGGCGGGGACCGATGGTTACGCCGCTGCTACTCCCTGCGCGCCGTGCCGCGCTGGGTTGAACTGATGATGACGCGATGGCGCGTGATTCCGGAGCTCGCCCGGATCGGTGGGATCTTCTGATGGGCCCGTCTCGATTCCCGGCCACGACGCGCGCCGTGGCGGGTGAGTGGCCGTGGACATCCTGAGCGTGATGGCGCTTATGGCGGTCGCGGGGGTGGCGGGCTGGGTTGACGCGGTCGTCGGGGGCGGTGGCCTGTTGCTGATCCCCACACTGCTCCTGGCGTTCCCGAGCCTCTCCCCCGCGGTGGCTCTCGGGACGAACAAGCTGACGGCGATCACGGGGACAGCCGTGGCCGCGGTCACCTACGCTCGGCGGGCGAGGCTCCAGACGTCGGTGGCGCTGCCGGCCGCGCTCCTCGCGGCGCCGGCCGCCGGCCTCGGGGCCCTGTCGGCGTCACACGTACCCAAGACCTGGTTCCAGCCGGTGGTAATGGCGCTGCTCCTGGCCGTAGCCGTCTTCGTCGCACTGCGCCCGGCATTCGGTGCCGCGCAGGACGGGAAGGCCGTCAGCAGACGTCGTCGGCTCCTCGTCATCGCACTCGCGGGGTGTGGGATCGGTTTCTACGACGGTGTGTTCGGCCCCGGGACAGGAACTTTCCTGATCCTCGCGTTCACCGGTTTGTTGTCACTTGAGTTCCTTCAGAGTTCGGCAATGGCGAAGGTCGTGAACGTAGGCACGAACCTGGGAGCGCTGTGCGTTTTCGCTCTGCAGGGGCACGTGCTCTGGATCCTGGGGGCCTGCATGGCCATCTGCAACATAGCTGGAGCCTTCCTCGGCGCCAGAACAGCTCTGAGCCGCGGATCGGGATTCGTTAGGGTCGTTCTACTCGTGGCCGTCACGGGAATGGTCGCGAAACTCGCGATCGACCAGTTCGGGTGATGCGCATGGCTCATGAAGACCGCGCCACACTGTCACATCAGGGGTTCCTGCCGAACTGCGTGGAACTCGACAGGTCATACGATGCTGATCGCATGCTGTCGGAACTCTTGGATTTCACTGTCCGCACCAAGAGATCATTCTCCGCAGCGAGTGGTCGCCGCGTGCTGCCGTTGCGAAGTATCGGCGGCGACCCGTACCGAACCGATTCCGGGGGCCCGAGCGTGCTTGGTTTTCGGGACACCGCATGGCTGGAGCATCTTCCCTACTTCCGGGAGATCCTCGAAGATCTGCCCGCCCCGGTCCGCGCGGCACGACTCTGGGCAGCCGGTCCGGGTAGTCGGGACGTGGCGCTGCGGACCGCCAAGGTAGGCCCACCGTGGGGAATGTGCCGTCTGCACCTTCCCGTGGCTGTCGGAGGAACTCGCGCACACGTCGTCTTCTTCGAGGAGCACCACCACTGGCCGCCGGGAGCACTCTGGTTCGCTGCGGCCTGGCGAGAGTATGCGCTTGTCAACCGCGACGAGTCCGAACTGGTACATCTGATCGTCGACCTGCACTACACCGAGGCGCTCGCCTCCCTTTTCCCAGCCTCCTTGCGCGGAGTTCTGACGGGGCCACACGTGCTTCCCCGACGACCCACCACCCCCATGCATGACCAGGAGAAGTACCTACGCCGATTCCATCTGCCGGAGACGTTCGCCAACTGGGAACGACCGGGCCATCTCCTGTACTCCGAGGTGCGACGGACGCACGGTTCAGGACAACGCATGCTCGTTCCCGCGCGCATCGAGATATCTGCGGGAACTCCCCTACTCATCCTTGCCAGCCGCCCCTTCTGCACCCTGGAACACATCGGCGACGGAGAGTTTCGCCTTCGAGGCTGGAGCGACGAGCGGACGATTCAGGTAACTCAACGGTCGGATGTGCCCGCCCTCCTGCGTCTACGAGAAGGAACGACGACGTACGTGATCGAACTGCCCGCGGACGCGGGACCCACCTGACCAAGGTCGTCAACGAACGACCGACCCCGAGTCGCTGGTTGCGGAGATCTCGGCCAACTCGTGCGTGAACCGCTGCAGGCGGGCCGCGGCATCCATATCACGACACATGGCGATGCCCTCCTTCAGAAGAGCCGTGGCACCCTCAAGGTCTTCGGCGATACGTCGAGCGGAGGCGAGAGCATGGACGACGTCTGACTCGAGTAACGGGTCATGGATCCTCCGTGCGAGGTCCCGCGCCCGCCCCAGGCGCTCCTCGGCGTCGGACAGGTGCTCGCGCAGGAGGTCGATCCATCCGAGTCCCCACAACGCGTAGCAGTGCCCACTGAGGTCACCACTGCGAGACGTGGCTTCGAGTCCCCATGAGAACTCCTCCGCCGCCCGGTCCAACTCTCGTCTGGAGAGGTGAAGCTCACCCAGACTCATCCTCACCTGGGCGATGCTTCGGCCATGGAATCCGCGTACGACGTCCCTCGCCCTTCTCAGGAACGCCTCGGCCTCATCCGGTTTCCCCTTCTCCAGTAGTGTCTGCCCCGTCCAACGGAGTACCTGCGCCTGGGCCTCGGCATCCTCGTCTTCCCGCAGTATGGGCAGACACTCCTGCCACCTTGTCAACGCCTGATCGAAACGACCCCGAACACGGTCGGCGTAGGCTGCCTTGCGCAGCGCGAGCGCATGCCCGTAGTCGTCGCCCACCTTCCGAAAGAGCCTCTGTGACTCCTCCAGCAGGGGAACGGCCCGTCCCAGGTCCCGCTTGGTCAGATGGAGGTCTCCCAGTCCCAGGAGCATGGCGGCGGCTCCCCGCTCGTTGCCGTGGAGCCGCGCGACCCTCAGCGCGACGTCATGTGTCGTCCTCCAGTCGTCGAAGTGGAAACGAAGACTGAACTGACAGCGGCTCGTGGCAGCCAGGTCCCAGGCGAGTTCGTCGTTGCCCTGTTCGGCCAGAAGCTGGCACAGGGCGGAAACGAAGGAACGATCCGCCTCATACCATGTGAGCGGGTCATCTCCGACCCGTTCGAGAAGATCGGCGGGGATCGCCGGGCGCTGGGTGCAGTGGTGTACCACGGTGAAGTCGCCGCCACAGACAGCGCGGTGTGCGCGATCCGCCAGGGCCAGGGCCGTCATCCCGAGCCGGGCGAGTGCCGCCTTCCTCTCTTCCGTGGGTTCCGTCTCAAGCGCCTGTTCCCATGCGTACAGGCGGACCAGGTCGTGGATGCGGTACCGAGGATCGCCCGTGCCCTCCGGACTGATGATGTCCAGCAGGCGCGCGTCGAGCAGTTCCTCCAGGAGCACCTCGGCTTCTGCGCACGACAGCTCCATCAGGGGCGAGCAGACCCATTCGGCAAAGTCCGAGACGGCAACCAGCGCCAGCCGCCGGAAGAGCTGCCGTGCAGCCGGACTGATTCCCTGATGGGATAGTCCGAGGCTTGCCCGTACCTCAAGGTGCTCATGGGCCAGCTCGTCCAGTCGACCGCGTTCGTCGGCGAGACGACTGGCCGCCTTCCGCAGGCTCCAGTGCGGCTTGGACATGAGCTTGGCGCCCAGGATTCGCACGGCGAGAGGTAACCGTCCACAGTACTCAACCAGTTGGTCCGCGACCTCGGACTCCTCGGCGACCCGTTGGTGACCCACCAAACGAGAGAGAAGAGTCAGGGCCTGTTCCTTCTGAAACACGTCCAGTTCGAGTACGCGCGCGCTGGGGATGGTCGTCAACCGAGCCCGGCTGGTGACGATCACCGCGCAACTTCCGGTACCCGGAAGCAGCGGTAGAACCTGCCCAGGCACGCCCGCATCGTCCAGCACGATCAGCACGTTACGATCAGCGAGCAGGCTTCGATACGATTCGGCGCGCTCATCCAAGGTCTCGGGGACAGGGCCGGACAGTCCGAGTTCTCGCAGAAAGCGGGCGAGAGCTTCTTCCGGCGACACGGGAGCTGCGCCCATCCCACGCAGGTTGATGTATAGCTGCCCGTCGGGGAACTCTGCACGCAGTTGGTGCGCGACATGAACAGCAAGCGCGGTCTTTCCGGTGCCGCCCGGCCCAACAAGCAGAGCCACCGGAACGGAGGCGGGGGTGGGAACGAGCGCGGACCGGATGCTGTCCGTTTCTTCCTCTCGGCCTGTGAAGTCGGCGATGTCACCGGGAAGCAGACACGGACCTTTGGAGGATCGCGCGGGTGTCCCTGTCAAAGCGGGTTCCTGACCACGAGGGTCGACAGGGACCCGCCCTTGCCGGTCAGCGGAAGACCTGCTACGCGGAGGAGAGCCGACCGGAGGAGATGGTACAGCCCCTTTCAGGATCTGTTCGTGCAGGCGCCGCAACTCGCTGCCCGGCCTCACCCCCAACTCCTCCCTCAAGAGGGCATGGGTGTCGCGGTACACCTGGAGTGCGTCCGCCTGCCGGCCGGTACGAGAAAGTGCGGTCATCAGAACAGCTCGGGGCTGCTCCAACAGCGGGTACCGCCGGATGAACGCCGAGAGTTCAGCAATCACATCTGAATGGAGTTCGAGACTGAGCTGGACCTCCGAGCACAAGACTCGGAGGCTGATGTACTCCTCCTCCCAACGATGTCTCTCCGCCAGCCAGGCACGGCGGTCAGTTCCGGAGAGAAGTGACCCACGCCAAAGCGAGAGTGCCTGCTTGAGGCAGGCGAGCGCGGGCTCCAGATTTCCGGAAGCAATATGCTTCTCTGCCGCCGAACGTTGCCTCAGCGCCATTGCCGTGTCGAGGAACACCTCACCGGCGTCAAATCGATATCCGGGCGACTGGGTGACGATGATGTTCTCCCCCGCTCCCAGTTGCCGCAACTTCCGCCTGAGAACCGAGACACAGACCGCTATCTGATTCGTGGGATCGGCTGGTATGTCGTGCTCCCACACGCTGTCCACCAGCTGATCGACCGTGACTACTTCGTTTGCCCGTATGAGTAGGGAGCCAAGAACAGCCTGAAGCCTTGGCGCGGTGATGTTCATCTGCCGACCCGCCAGGGAAACAGTCAACGGCCCGAGTAACCGTATGACGAGCCTGTCGCTGTTCCGCGACTCCTCAGACGCAGAAACCAATTCTCCCCCACCAGAGATGGATGACACTCTCCCCATGCCACATGCACACGTTAGCCTCCCGGTTGCCTCCCGTCCACGCGTCCTCACTCCGAGTCTCGAAGAACGATGAGGAAGGCCGTGACCAGGTGGAGAAGGCGAGGGGACCGCCCGTGTGGTGTCTCCTCGCCGCACGCAGGCGCAGGTATCGGCGTTCCTCGCGTTGAAGAGGCTCACGGTCGAGCACCGGACGGGTGGGCAGCGGGCCCCTGCCCAGCGACGGTCGAGCGGATCCAGAGAACGGCGTCGCGGAGGGCATCCGGTCAGGGAGGGCGTCAGGACCCGTCGAGGACCACCGAACGGGTCAGGTGGCGGGGCCGGTCGGGGTCGAGGCCGCGGGTGGTGGCCAGGGCGGTGGCGAGGCGGTGGGCGAGGAGCAGGTCGGCCAGCGGGTCGCGGCCGGGGGCGAGCAGGGTGCCGCCCGTCGCGGCGATCTGGTCCGCCAGTCCGGAGGGCAGCGCCTCCGGCTCCCCGAACCACCACACCGCCCGGCCGGGCCCCGTGACGCTGATCGGCCCGTGCCGGTACTCCATCGCCGGATACGCCTCGGCCCAGGCGCCCGCCGCCTCCCGGAGCTTGAGCGCCGCCTCCTGCGCGACGCCGAAGCCCCAGCCCCGCCCGAGGAACGTGATCTGCTCGGCGGCCAGCGCGGCGGCCGGCACCGGCGCGGCGAGCGCCGCCTCGGCCTGCTGTGGCAGGTGGTCGACGTCCTCGCCGAGCAGGGCACGCAGCAGCAGGAGCTGGGTGGTGGCGAACCGGGTCTGGACGACGGACGTCTCGTCGGCGAAGTCGAGGACGACGGCGGCGTCGGCCGCCGCCACCACCGGGCTGTCGGGCACGGCGGTGACGACGGTGGCGGGCAGCCCGCGCGGGCGGCGGGCGAGCAGGCGCAGGACCTCGGTGGTGGTGCCGGAGCGGGTGAGCGCGAGCAGCCGGTCGTAGGCCCGGCCGGTCGGGGCCTCGGAGGCCGCGAACGCGTCGGTCTCGCCCTGGCCGGCCGCCTCGCGGAGGGCGGCGTAGGACTGGGCCATGAACCACGAGGTGCCGCAGCCCACCACCGCGACCCGCTCGCCCGGCCGGGGCAGGGCCGCGGCGGCGCCCGCCTCCCCCGCCGCCCGGATGTCGCGCGCCAGTTCCAGGGCGCGGCGCCAGCAGGCGGGCTGGCTGGCGATCTCGACGTCGGTCCTGGTCTGGGCGTGGGGCAGGGTCTGTTCATCGTCGCGTGCCATGTTCATGATTGTCTGACCATCGCTCGTCTGGGGGCAGGTGCCGTGGCTGTGACCGTGATCGCGTTGGACGTCGGCGGAACCGTCACCAAGGGCGCGGTGCTGCGGGAGGACGGCACCGTGCGGGAGCCGCGCCGCGTGCCGACCGGCGCGGCGCGCGGACCCGAGGCGGTGGTCGCGACGGTGCTGGACCTCGCCGCCGAGCTGGCCGAACGGGCGCCCGGGGCGGCGGCCCTCGGGCTCGCCGTTCCCGGCCTGGTCGACGCGGCCTCGGGTACCGCCGTCTTCTCCGCCAACCTCGGCTTCCGCGACCTCCCGCTGCGCGCCCTGGCGCGGCGGCGGCTTCGCGGGCTGCCCGTCGCGCTCGACAACGACGTGCGCGCCGGGGCGCTCGCGGAGGCGACCCGGGGCGCGGGCCGGGGCGGCGGCGACTTCCTGTTCGTCCCGATCGGCACCGGCATCGCCGCCGCGCTCGTCCTCGGCGGCCGCCCCTACCCGGGACACGGCGGCGACAGCGGCGAGTTGGGGCACGTCGCGGTGCGCCCCGGAGGGCGGCGTTGTCGCTGCGGGCGGCGCGGCTGCCTGGAGGCGTACGCCTCGGCCTCCGCCCTGGCGCGGCTCGGCGGCGCGCCGGCGCCCGAGGTGATCGCGCGCGCCGCGGCCGGCGACGCGCGGGCGGGGAGGGCCTGGGAGACGGCGCTGGACGCGCTCGCCGAGGCGCTGGCGGGTGCGACGCTGCTGCTGGACCCCGCGCGGATCGTGCTGGGCGGCGGCCTGGCCGAGGCCGGCGACGCGCTCGTGGTGCCGCTCGCCGAACGGCTCGCGGCGCGGCTGCCGTTCCGCGCGGCGCCGCCGCTCGCGCGGGCCGCGTTCGGCGAGTTGGCGGCGCTGCACGGCGCGGGGCTGCTCGCGGTGCGCCTGGCGTCCGGGCGGCGGGAGGCCCGCGAGGCGGTGGCCGGATGCTGAGCGGGACCGGGGAGCTGGTGGCCGAGGCCCGGGCCGCCGGTCGCGGCGTCGGCGCGTTCAACGTCGTCACGCTGGAGCACGCCGAGGCGATCGTCGCGGGCGCGGAGGCCGCCGGCACCCCGGTGATCTGCCAGATCAGCGAGAACACGGTGCGCTTCCACGGCCGGGCCCTGGCGCCGCTGGCGCGCGGCACGGCCGCGCTCGCCGAGGCGGCCACCGTGCCCGTGGCGCTCCACCTCGACCACGTCACGCAGGAGGCGCTGCTGCACGAGGCTCCCGACCGCGGCTTCGGCTCGGTGATGTTCGACGCCTCGGCCCTCCCCCACGAGGCGAACCTCGCCGCGACGCGCGCGGCGGCGGCCTGGGCGCACCGGCGCGGGCTGTGGGTGGAGGCCGAACTCGGCGAGGTCGGCGGCAAGGACGGGGTGCACGCCGCCGGCGCCCGCACCGACCCGGAGCAGGCGCGGGCGTTCGTCGCCGCGACCGGCGTGGACGCGCTCGCGGTGGCGGTCGGCAGCTCGCACGGCATGACGCGGCCCGGCGCCCGCCTCGACCACGGGCTGATCGGCCGACTCGCGGCGGCGCTGCCGGGCACGCCCCTGGTGCTGCACGGCTCCAGCGGCGTGCCGGAGCCCGAGCTGGCGCGGGCCGTGGCGGGCGGCATGGCGAAGATCAACGTCGGCACGGCGCTGAACGCCGCCTACAGCCGGGCCGTGCGGGACGCGCTGATCCGCGACCCGGAGCTGGCCGACCCGCGCGGGCCCCTCACGGCGGCCCGCGCGGCGATGGACGACACCATCAAGCGAATGCTTCTCCTGCTGTGGTCGCCGGACGCGCCACCGCAGCCCCGTTGACGCGGCGGCGCGTCGGCGCGGCGGTGTCGGCACGGCGGTCCCGCGCCGTGGCCGGCTAGAAGTCGAAGTCGTCGATGTTCTCCGCGTCGAAGACCGTCGGCGGCCCGAGCACGATCTCGCCGCCCGCGCCGACCGTGTACTCGCCGAGGTCCCCGGCGGTGAACGTCTCGCCCTCCGCGCCCGTGATCTGCCCCGACGCCAGCGCCGCGCCCGCGTAGGCCGCGAGGTACCCGAGCTCCGCGGGGTTCCACAGGGCGAACGCCTCGACGGTGCCGTCCTTCACGAACTGCCGCATCTGGTTGGGCGTGCCGAGGCCCGTCAGCGCCACCTCTCCCTTGAACTCCGAGTCCGACAGGTACCGCGCGGCGGCGGCCACGCCGACCGTCGTCGGGGAGATGATGCCGTCGAGGTCGGGGTGGGAGCGCAGCAGGCCCTGCGTCTCCTGGAACGACTTCTGGTCCTCGTCGTTGCCGTACACCACGTCGACGAGGGTGATGCCCTCGTACTCCGGCTTGGCCAGCTCCTCCTCCATCAGCTCGATCCACGCGTTCTGGTTGGTGGCGTTCGGCGTCGCGGAGAGGATCGCGATCTCGCCCTCGCCGCCGATCTGCTCGGCGATCAGCTGGATCTGGATCTCCGCGATGCCCTGGGCGGTGGCCTGGTTGACGAAGAGGTCGCGGCAGTCGGGGTCGGTGTCGGAGTCGAAGGAGACGACGGCGATGTCCGCCTGGCGGGCGGTGCCGAGCGCGCCGCAGACCGCGTTGGGGTCGTTGGCGGCGATGGCGATGACGTCGGCCTGCTGCTGGGTGACCGTGTTGATGTAGCTGACCTGGGAGGATGCCGACGCCTCCGAGGGGCCGGCCTCGTTGAAGCTGCCGGCGAACTGGTCGACGGCCTCCTGCGCGCCGGTGTGGGCGACCGTGAAGTAGGGGTTGTTGACCTGCTTGGGGATGAAGGTGACCTCCAGCCCCTCCTCGATCGGCGCGTCGGGGTCGGCGGTGGCGTCGGAGTTCCCCGAGCCGCCGCCGTTCCCGCCGCCGTCGTCGCCGTTCTCGTCCCGGGTGGTGCCGCCGCAGGCGGTCGTCGCCACGACGGACAGCAGCGCGGCGGCGAGCATGCCGTGCCGCAGCAGGCGGCGGCCTCGCGCGCGGGCGCGGGCGCGGGGTGACCGAGTCGACGCTGACGCCCTTGACATCGTTGACATCGTGTTACTCCTTCTGCTTCTGGGCCTTCGGGACCTGCGGAGCGGGGGCCGGCGGCACGGCGCGCTGCCGTCGTCGACGGAGCCGGGCGCGGGTGAGGGTGACGGCGTTGGGCACGACGACGGAAGCGATCAGCAGCGAGCCGGTCACGATGTCGAGGGTCTCGGCCCGCACGTCGGCCAGCTGGAGCGCGTTGCGGAGCGTGGCGAGCAGCAGCACCGCGGCGAGGACGCCGGGCAGCGCGCCCCGGCCGCCGAAGATCGACACGCCGCCCAGGAGCACGGCCGCGACCACGGCCAGCTCCAGGCCCTCGCCGTTGTCGGCGCGGGCGCTGGCGTAGCGCAGCGTCCAGTACACCCCGGCCAGGCCCGCGACGGCCCCCGAGGCGACGAAGAGCCAGAACTTCCGCCGCGCCACGGCGATCCCGGAGAAGGCGGCGGCCTCCGCGTTGTTCCCCATGGCGTACAGCGAGCGGCCGAACGGCGTGCGGTGCAGCACGACGCCGAACGCCACCGCCAGGAGGAGGGTGAGCAGCATCGCCCACGGCAGCGCCCCGCCGCCGACCGTGGAGCTGGCGGCGTCGGTCCAGTCGAAGGGGAAGTCGGCGACGGCGTCGTCGCCGAGCACGACGAACGCCAGGCCCCGGTAGGCCGCCAGGGTGCCGATCGTCACCGCGAGGGAGGGGAGCCCGAAGGCGGTGACGAAGACGCCGTTGACGGCGCCGAGCAGCGCGCCGAGGCCGATCGCCAGCGGCACGATCAGCTCCAACGCGAGCCCCTGCACCCACAGCTGGCCCATGACGGCGCTGCACAGGCCGAGGGTGCTGGCCACCGAGAGGTCGATCTCGCCGGTGACGACGATCAGCGTCATGGGGAGCGCGATCAGCGCGATGGCGACGGCGTCCAGCAGCAGGAAACGGATGTTCTGGCTGGTGCCGAAGCCGTCCACGCCGCCGGCGGCGACCAGCGCCACCGCCACCAGGGCCAGCAGCACCACGGTGTCCCAGCGCAGCACGGCGGCCAGCCAGCCGGGGCCCGCCGGGCGGCCACCGCCGCCCGCGCCGGCCCGGCCGCCGTCGCTCGGCTCGGCGTACAGGGTGTCATGCGCCACGAGACGCGCCCCCTCCCGTTGGGTCCCGACGCGCCGCCGGCGCGTCCCGCGCGGGTCGCGCCGCGCGGATCTGCTGTGCCCTGGCCTGTCTCAGGCGGGCGGCGACGCGGGCGGCGAGCGCCCGGTCGAGGCCGATGGCGGCCAGGATCAGCGCGCCCACCACGGCCTGCTGCCAGAACGGGTCGACCCGCAGCACGGCCAGCGAGCTGTCGATCGTCGTCAGCAGCAGCGCGCCGAGGGCCGCGCCGTAGACGGTGCCGCTGCCGCCGAAGATCGCGACCCCGCCCACCACGGCGGCGGCGACCACCTGGAGCTCCATGCCGGAGCCGACCGTGGCGTCGACGGTGCCGAAGCGCGCCGCGTGCAGCACCCCGGCCAGCCCGGCGCAGGCGCCGCTGAGGACGAACGCGAAGAAGACCCGTCGCCCCACCGGGATGCCCGTGAGCCGGGCGGCGGCCGGCTCGGACCCGATCGCGTACAGCTCCCGGCCGCCGCGGTAGGAGCGCAGGTAGAAGCCGACGACGAGCAGCACGGCGGCGGCGATGACCGCCAGCCACGGCAGCCAGGCGATGCCGAGGACGCGGGCCGTGCCGAGGTCGAGGAAGGCGCCCGGCATGTCGGCGGCGTTGATCTGCTGCCCCGAGGCCCACGAGTGGTCGACGCCGCGGAAGACGTAGAGCGTCCCGAGGGTGATGACCAGGGCCGGCACGCGGGCGGCGGCGATCAGGGCGCCGTTGACGGCGCCGCAGGCGGCGCCGAGGGCGACGCCGGCCAGCAGCGCGACGGGGATGGGCGTGTCGGGCGCGGCGAGGAAGAGCTTGCCGGTGGCGAACGCCGCGAGGCCGAGGACGGAGCCGACGGAGAGGTCGATGTTGCGGGTGACGATGACGACGGTCTGACCGACGGCCAGGACGACGAGGATGGCGGCGCCCAGCAGCAGGTCGCGGATGCTCTGCTCGGACAGGAAGCGGGAGTTGTCGGCGGCGGTGAAGGCGACGAGCAGGGCGAGGGCGAGGAGGATGCCGAGCTCGCGCACCCGCCACAGCCGTGCCAGGCGGGTCGCGCCGCCGTCGGCGGGAGGGCTGTGCTCCCTGGGGCCCCACGACGCGCGCCGCGCCGTCCTCATGCCACGTGGTCCGCTCATGCGCCCGCCTCCCCCGTGTCCGGTCCCTGGCCTGGATCCGCGTCCGGGTCCGCGTCCTGGCCCTGGCCCGGGTCCGGGCCAGGCGCGGGGTCCGTGCCGTGCTCCGTGGCCCGCGCCGCCCGCTGTCCCGTCGCCGCGAACATCACCGACTCCTCGGTGGCCTGTCCCCGCGGCAGTTCCGCCGTCAGCCGGCCCTCGTGCATCACCAGGACGCGGTCGGCCATGCCCAGCACCTCGGGCAGGTCGGAGGAGACCATGAGGACGGCCATCCCCTCACCCGCCAGGCGCGTCATGATGCGGTGGACCTCGGCCTTCGTGCCGACGTCGATGCCGCGCGTCGGCTCGTCGACGACCAGCACGCGCGGCGAGGTGGCCAGCCACTTGGCGAGCACGACCTTCTGCTGGTTGCCGCCGGAGAGCGTGGCGACGGCGTCGCCCAGCCGCCCGTAGCGGACCTGGAGCCGCTCGGCCCACGCGCGGGCCGTGCCGCGCTCGCGGCGGCCGGAGAGCAGGCCGAGGCGGGTGAGGGAACGCAACCGGGTGAGCGTGGCGTTGCGCTCGACGGACATCTCCATCACCAGGCCCTGCTGGCGCCGGTCCTCCGGCACCAGGGCCAGCCCCGCGGCCATGGCGGCGGCCGGCGATCCCGGCCGGAGCCGCCGGCCCGCGACGCGCACCACGCCCGTGTCGTAGCGGTCGACGCCGAAGAGGGAGCGGACGACCTCGCTGCGGCCGGCGCCGACGAGCCCGGCCAGGGCCACGATCTCCCCGGCGTGGACCGTGAAGCCGACGTCCTCGAAGTCCCCGGCCCGGCCGAGGCCCTCGACCTCCAGCACCGGCTCCGCCCGCGCCGACCCGCCGGGGGGCTGCTCCGGGCGCGCGTAGAGGGTGTCGACCTCGCGGCCGACCATGCGCCGCACCAGGGTGTCGACGTCGAGCGCGGCGGCCGGGTCGGTGGAGACCCACCGGCCGTCGCGCAGCACGGTGATCCGTTGGCAGAGGTCGAAGACCTCGTCGAAGCGGTGGGAGACGAACAGGATCGCCGCGCCCTGCGCGCGCAGCGCGCGGACGACGGCGAACAGCCGGGTCACCTCGTGGCCGGAGAGGGCGGCCGTCGGCTCGTCCATCACCAGCACGCGGGCCTCGACGGAGAGCGCCTTGGCGATCTCGACGAGCTGCTGGTCGGCGATGGACAGGCCGCGGGCGGGGCGACGCGGGTCGAGGGCGACGCCGAGGCGGGTGAAGAGCCCGGCCGCGGCCTCGTGCAGCGCGGCGCGGTCGATGCGCCGCAGGCCGCGGGTGGGCTGCCGGCCCATGAAGATGTTCTCGGCGACGGACAGGTCGGGGAAGAGCGTCGGCTCCTGGTAGATGACGGCGATCCCGGCCGCCCGCGCGTCGGCGGGGCCCGCGAGCCGCAGGGGGCGGCCGTCGATCTCCAGGCCGCCGGTGTCGGGTTGGTGGACGCCGGCCAGCAGCTTGACGAGGGTGGACTTGCCGGCGCCGTTCTCCCCGACGAGGGCGTGCGCCTCGCCGCCGTGGAGCGCGAACGACACGTCGGCGACGGCGGCGACCGCCCCGAAGGACTTGGAGACCGCGGCGAGCCGGAGGAGGGGGGTGCGCGGGACGTCGGACATGAGCCTCCACGAAAAGTTTCGTGAAACGATTCAAGGACGGTCTTGATCACGACGATAGAAAGCCGGCGTGGCCACGTCAAGAGATCGCACACAGCCACTCCTGCCCAACAACCGCCAGAAGGGATCATCCTTCCGTCCGCTTGGGGTGCCCCGTGCCGGCCCGCGTGACCCCGACCGTGCGCGTCTCCTCTGAGACCGCGTACCGGATGCGGCCTCCGCCGGTCACCTCGCGCACCACCTCGCCCTTCCGCGAGCCTGGCCCCTGGCGCGTCAGCGCGGTGCGCTAGCTTCCTCGGCCATGACCGAACCCGCCGGACACCCGTCGGCCGAGGACGAGCCGGCCACACACGAACCGGCCGCGCGGCTGCGCGCGACGCGGACGGCCTACGACACCGTGGCCGTCGACTACGACCGCCTGCTGCGCGACGATCTCTCCGGCAGGCCCCTGGAACGGGCCATGCTCGCGGCCTTCGCCGAGGTCGTGCGGGGCGCGGAGCGCCGGCTGCCCGTGGTCGAGGTCGGGTGCGGGACCGGGCGGATCACGGGACACCTGCGGTCCCTCGGGCTGGAGGTCTCCGGCGTGGACCTCTCCCCCGGGATGGTCGAGGTCGCGCGCCGCCGCCACCCCGGGCTGCGGTTCGAGGTCGGCTCGATGGGCGAGCTGGACGTGGCGGACGGCGCTCTCGGCGGCGTCGTCGCCTGGTACGCGACCGTCCACACGCCGCCGGAGCGGCTGCCCGGCGTGTTCGCCGAGTTCGCCCGGGTGCTGGCGCCCGGCGGCAGCCTGCTGCTGGCGTCCAAGGCCGGCGACCGGCACCGCCACCTGAGTGAGGCGTACGGGCACCCGCTGTCGCTCGACGTCTACTGGACGCCGCCCGAGCGGGTCGAGGAGGCCCTGCGCGCGGCCGGGTTCGTGGTGGAGGCGCGCATGCTCCGCGAGCCCGACGCGTGGGAGCGGTCCGTGGGCCAGGGCCAGCAGGCGTACGTCCTGGCGCACCGGCCCCGGCCGGACGTTGGCACGGACGGCGGCGGGGACGACCGCACGGGCGGCGCGCCGGGCCGGTCGGCGGACGCGTAGACCACCGCTCGCCGTCCTCCTCCCTGCGGCCGTGCCGGGAAAACCGCTCGTTCGCGGGGGTCTTCGCGCCCTAGCCTCGGCGGCGTGCGTGACAGATGGCCCCTGCTGTGGCTCTGCGGTCCCTCCGGCGTCGGCAAGACCACCGTCGGGTGGGAGATCTTCACCCAGCTCAGCCGTTCGGGCACCGTCGCCGGGTACCTCGACGCCGACCAGCTCGGCCTGTGCTACCCCGCGCCGGCCGACGACCCGCAGAACCACCGCGTGAAGGCCCGCAACCTCGGCGCCATGGCCCGCACCCTCCGCGCGGCCGGCGCCCGCTGCCTGGTCCTGTCCGGCGGCGTCCAACGCGTTGAGGAGGTCCGCGCCTACGCCGAGGCGGTGCCGGACGCGGCGCTCACGCTCTGCCGGCTGCGCGTCGGGCTCGACGAGCTGCGGGCGCGCTTCCTCGGGCGGGGGTGGCGGCCCGAGCTGTGGGAGGAGAACGCGGCGGGCGCCGCCGCGCTGGACGCGAGCGACATCGCGGACCTCACCGTCGACGCGACGGGCCTGTCGGTGGCCGAGGTGGCGCGACGGGTGCGCGAAGCGGCGGGCGGCGGCGGCCGGCCGCCGGGTTCCTGGCCGGGGCCGGCTCCGGCTTCGGCCACGGAGACGGCCCCGGTCCCGAACGCGGCCCCGGTCCCGGTCCCGGAGCCACGGGCGGGCGAGGCGGGCGCCACCCCCGGGCCGTCGCGCCCGCCCGCCGTCCCCGTGCTCTGGGTCTGCGGCCCGCCGGGCGTGGGCAAGTCCGAGGTCGCCTGGGCCGTCTACGCCCGGCTCCTCGCCTCCGGCGTCACCACGGCCTACGTCGACCTCGCGCAGCTCGGCTTCCGCCGCCCGGCACCCGCCGACGACGCCTTCGGCCACCGCCTGCGGGCGCGGGGCCTCGCCGCCGTGTGGCCCACCTACCGCGCGGCGGGAGCGCGTCGCCTGGTCCTGTGCGGCGACGTCGCCGACGCGGAGACCGTCCGCGCCCACGCCGCGGCCGTGCCGGAGGGACGCCTCACGCTGGTCAGGCTGCACGCGGGGCCCGACGTCCTTGCGGAGCGGATCCTGGCGCGCGGCAGGGGCGAGGGGCCGCGGCTGCCGGGCGACGCGCTGAAGGGCCTGCCCCGAGGCGAGCTGCTCCGCCGCGCCGAGGCGGCGGCGCACGAGGCGCGGGCCTGGGAGCGTGCCGGCATCGACGCGGTGCGCGTGGCGACCGACGGCCGCACGGTGGAGGACGTCGCCGCCGAGGTGGCGGCGGTCTTCGCGGCCCGCCGCCCGTGACCCGCGCCGCCCGCGTCGGGCCCCCGTTCAGGGCGTGGCGGACGCGCGCAGCGCGGCGATCAGCCACTCGAACGCCGGGACCTGGGACGGCACCGGTGGCCAGCCGTTGAGGACGCCCAGCAGCTGCCAGTACCGCTCGACCCGCCGGTCGGTGAAGGTGGCCAGGGTGTCGGCCAGTCGGGCGCGTTCGGCCGCCGTCAGGCCCGGGTCGACGATCCGCGCCAGGACGCGCCGGCCCTCGGGCGACCCGGGGTCGACGCCGTCGCGCACCGCTCCCCGGGCGTGCTCCGCGACCCGTTCCGGGTCGACGGCCGCCGCCGCCCGCGACCCCTCGGGCTCCCCCGGCTCCCCCGGCTCCCCCGGCTCCCGGTCGACGCGCGCGCCGGCCACCGCCATCGCGCGGGCCCGTGCCCGGAACGCCTCGTCGTTGACCAGCTCCGCCAGTTCGACCCACGCGTCCACCTGCTCGGGCGTGCGGTCGGCGGGCAGCTCCGCGGGGAGGGTGCGCATGGCCTGGGCGATGTGGGCGCCGGGGGCGTCGGGGTCGACCCCGTCGAAGGTCGCGTGGACGAAGTCCTCGATCACCCGCCGCCGCTCCCGCGCCGACATCCGTGCGAGTTCGTGCATGAGTCTCATCTCCTCGGTCGTACCGCCGTGCCGGGCGACCCGTCGCACCACCGCGCGCCGCACCTGGAGGGTGCGGATCTCCGCGTCCAGCGCGCGGACGTGTGCCTCGGCCACGTCGCGCACCGTGACCTGCCGGGCCAGCACCCGGCGCACGGTGTCCAGGTCGAGGCCCAGCTCGCGCAGGGTGCGGACCAGGTCGAGACGGGCGACGGCGCCGGCGTCGTAGAGCCGGTAGCCGCCGGCCGAACGGCTGGTCGGCGCGACGACGCCGCTGTCGGACCAGAAGCGGATCGTGCGCACCGACAGCCCCGTGCGGCGGGCGAGCTGGCCGATGGTCAGCAGCTCGGTGGGGTCGCTCACAGCGTCACCCTCCGCCCTCCAGCGGGTGGAGACTCAAGCGTTGTCTCTCCTTCCGTCGACGCCTCCGTCGACGCCTCCCTCGAAGCTGGCGTGGTAGGAGGCGGCCATGTCGGCGTCCGCGTACCCCTGGGCGGCGGCGCGGTGGAAGCGGTCCGCGCCCGCGGCGGCGACGTCGAGGCGGACGCCGTGGCGTTGGCCGGCCTCGACGATGAGGCGGGCGTCCTTCTCGGCGGTGGCGACGGCGAAGCTGGCCGGGGTGAGGCGGTCGGCGAGGATCAGCTCGGCCTTGGCCCGCAGGTATCCCATGTCGAGCGGGCCGCCGGCGACGACGTCGAGGAAGGCTCGTGGGTCGACGCCGAGGCCCTCGGCGAGGGCGAGTGCCTCGGCGGCGCCGTGGGTGACGGCGAGCACCCAGCTGTTGGCGACGAGCTTCAGGCGGGTGGCGCTGCCGGCAGCGCCGTCCTCGCCGGTCCACACCGTCCTGGCGCCGACCGCGTCGAGCACGGGCACGACGGCGTGCCGCTGCCCGCTCGGGCCGGCGGCCAGGACCGTCAGCTGGCCCGCCTCGGCGGGCTGACGGGTCCCGAGCACGGGCGCGTCGAAGAACGGCAGCCGCCGTTCGCGCGCCAGGGCGGCGAGTTCGGCGAGGGAGTCGAGGCCGACGGTCGTGGACTGTACCCAGGCGACGCCGGGGCGCAGGGCGCCCGCCCGGTCGGCCTGCCGCATCACCTCGGCCACGGACGGGCCGTCGTGGAGCATGGTGAGGACGACGTCGGCGTCCTCGACGGCCGCGGCCGGGGTGTCGGCGATCCGCGCGCCGTCGGCGGCCAGCGGCTCCGCCCTGGCACGGGTGCGGTTCCAGGCGTGGACGGTGTGCCCGGCGCGCAGCAGGGAGCGGGCCATCGCGGCGCCCATGATGCCCGTGCCCAGGACGGCGACGGACAGCGCCTCGCCGGGATCGGCGGCGGGGTCGGCGGCGGAGTCGTCGGCGACGGTGGGATCGGCGGCGGGGTCGGCGTCAGCGGTGGGGTCGCTCGTCATGGGGGCACGCTATCGCCGTGTCGCCCGCCGGCCGGGGCGCGCCGTGCCCGCCCGCTCCTTCCTTCCTCGGCCCGCTCGGCGACCTCAGCCGTCCGCCGCCCAGCCCGACCACCGGGTCACGGTGATCTCGACGACCGGCCCGCGCGGCGGCTCGTGACGGTACTGCGGGTACTTCTCCACCAGCCGGGCGACGGCCTCGGCCGCCCGCTCCGACCCGCCGTCGAGCACGCGGGCCAGACCGTCGGCCCGCACCCACCACAGCCGCCTCCAGTCGTCGTCGCGGTACACGTCGACCAGGGCGCTGACGGCCGGCCGCGCGGCGATGTTGGCGAGCCGCCGCAGCCGCTGGTGCCGCTTGGGCTTGGCGTCCACGGCGGTGACCAGCAGGCCGTCCCGGACGGCGAAGACCGCCGGCACCAGGTGGGGTCGGCCGTCGGCGTCGGCGGTCGCGAGCCGCATCACGCGCGCCGTGGCGAAGCGGTCGCGGGCCACGGCCTCGGGGAGTCGCATGTCCCGCACCGTAGCCCCGCCACGGCCGGCCGCCCCGCGCACCCGCCTCTCCGGGCCCGTGCCTCGCCCGCGCGTCGCCCGTTAGGGTGCGGGCATGGAACGGGCGCCCCTGGCCGGGTTGGCCGCACTGGCCGACGACGCGCGGCGGCTGCTGGCCGCCGACGCCGGCCCCGGACGCGGGCGCGTCGTCCTGGGCCTGGCCGGCCCGCCCGGCGCGGGCAAGTCCACGCTGGCGCGCGGGCTGTGCGCGGAGCTCGGCGCGCTCGCGGCCTACGTGCCCCTGGACGGCTTCCACCTCTCCAACGCGCAGCTCGACCGGCTCGGCCTGCGCTCCCGCAAGGGTTCGGAGCCGTCGTTCGACGTCTGGGGCTACGAGGCGCTGCTGCGGCGCCTGCTCGAAGGAGAGGCACACCGCGAGGTGTACGTGCCGGACTTCGACCGGACGCTCGACGAGCCGGTCGCCGCCCGCCACCGGGTCCCGCCCGAGGCCCGACTGATCGTCACGGAGGGGAACTACCTCGCCTGTGACCTGCCCGGCTGGCGCGAGGCGCGCGCCCGGATGGCACAGCTGTGGTACGTCGACGCCCCCGACGCGGTGCGCGACGCCCGCCTGATGGAGCGCCACGTGGGCAACGGCCGCGACCACGCCGCCGCCCGCGCGTGGGTGGACTCCAACGACGCGCCCAACGCGGAGCTGGTCACGGCCTCGCGCGGGCGGTGCGACCGCGTCGTCCCGAGGTGAACCGCGTCCCCGGGCGCTGAGGCAGCCCTCCGCCGCTACTCGTAGACCACGGTCACGGCGAGGAGTTCGACCTCGGGTGCCGCGCAGCCCGTGAGGTTGTCGTAGGGGAGGAAGAGGGAGGCGCGCTCGTTCGGCGGGTACACGAGGAATCCCTCGGCCGGGACCGGCTCGCACGTCGCGTCGTCGTAGTTCTCGGCGCGGGCGATGCGCAGGTCGGCCGTGGCCGTGGCGTCCGGGGCCAGTTCGAGGAGCGTGGCCTCGCCGCGTTCCTCGCCGCGCGTCGCGGCCGAGCCGATCTGCGTGTCGCCCGCCTCGTCCCCGTCCTCCGGCGCGGCCGTCACGAGGGAGACGCCGGGGTACCCGAGCAGGGCGCAGCTGTCCTCCCCGGTGTTGGTGAACTCCAGGGTGAGGTAGAGGGAGCCGGCGCCGGAGTTGGCCGGGCCCGCGGCGAGGGAGAGCTGCGGCGTCGTGCAGCTCGGCGTGCCGGTCTCCTCCGCGGGCGGCGTGGTGGCCGTCGGCTCGGCCGGCGTGGCCTCCACCGTCTCGCCGTCGCTGCCGCCGGTGCCGTCGGTGCCGTCGGGCGAGCGGTCCTGCTCGCCGGGCGGGGCGTCGGAGGTCGGCTCGTGGCCCGGGGCCGGCGGCGCGGCGGCCGGGGGCGTGTCGCCGGCCGAGCCGTCCCGGCCAGGGAGCGTCGCCACGGCCAGGGCCGTGCCGCCGAGGACGCAGGCGGCGACGGCCGCCGTCACCGCCGCCGTGCGGCGACGCCGTCGGCCGGCCGCGCGGCGGCGCACGGCGGCGTAGGTGCCGGGGGGCGGGTCGAGGCGGAGGTCGGGGTCCGCGCGGAAGGCGTCGGTGAGCTCGCCGGGCTCGCCCGGTCGGCTCCACTCGTCGGGGGGTTCGTGCCGGTCGGGGGGATCAGTGGGTGATTTCATGGAGTCCTCTCAGCGCTGTCCGCAGGCGTTCGCGGGCCTGATGGAGGTCGCTCTTGACCGTGCCGGGTCGCCGGCGCAACGTGACGGCTATCTCGCTGACCGACAGGCCGGCGTAGTAGTAGAGAAGGACGGGTACCCGCAGCCGCTCCGGCAACGACTCGACGAGGCTGCGCACCGCGTAGCCCTGGTCGGCGGCGGGGGCGTGGCGGGTGTCGGCGGAGGCGCGCAGGCGCTGGGTGGCGCGGCGCTCCCGCTCCCGGGTGCGCCAGTGCTTCTTCACGAGGTTCGCGGCGACGCCGAAGAGGTACGCCTCCTGGTTGTCCACGCTGCTCCAGCGGGACCACAGGCGGGTGAACGCCTCGGCGGCGATGTCGTGGGCGGTGGCGTCGCTGTCGACCAGGCCGCGGCACCAGCCCGCCAGCCGGGGGTAGAACGCCTCGAAGAGCGCCTCCGCCTCCTCGCCGCCGTCCTGCCGGTGCTGCTCGCCCTGCCAGCCCCTCTGCTCCTGCCGGCCCGGCTCGTCCGGCCCGCCCGGCGTGCCGTGTCGCCCGCCCTGTTCGCCGCCGCGCGCGTTCCCGCGGCTCTCGCGCCGTGTCACCGATCCCCCAGCGTGTCACGCGGTCACCACCGTCTCCCATCCTCCCACCGGGGCCTGGCCGACTCCCAGGGTCGGAAGGTTCGCGAGCACCGGCGCGCGCTGCGCGTCGAGCCAGTCGCACAGCTGGCGGAAGGAGACGAACCGCACGTCCTCGTGGCTGGCCATCTCCCGCAGGGCGTCCTCGACGGCGTCCATGTAGATGCCGCCGTTCCAGTGCTCGAAGTGGTTGCCGATGAGCAGGGGCGCGCGGTTGGTGGTGTAGGCGCGTTCGAAGCCCGCGACGAAGGCGCCGCGCGCCTCGTCCCGCCAGCGCGCGTGCTGGGCGGGGTCGCCGTCGGTGGTGCCGGACTGGTTGGCGAGCATGCTGTAGTCCATGGTCAGCACCTCGAAGCCGTGGCCGGGGAACGGCACGGTCTGGAGCGGCAGGTCCCACAGGCCCTCGGTGGTGCGGACCGGCCAGGTCTGGAGGCCGCCGGGTGAGCTCGCGTCGTAGCGCCAGCCGAGGTCGGCGGCGGTGGGGAGCAGGTTCTCCTGACCGAGCAGGCAGGGGGTGCGTCCGCCGACCAGCTCGCGGGTGTAGTCGAAGGGCAGCGGGTCGAGGTCGTCGAAGCCGGTGGTGGTGCGCCACTCGGTGACGAAGGCGACGGCCTGGTCGATCTCGCTGCGCCAGTCCGCCGGGCTCCAGTGCTCGACGGAGCCGGGGCCGGCGCAGAAGTGGCCGTTGAAGTGGGTGCCTATCTCGTGGCCCGCGAGCCACGCCCGGCGCAGCAGCACGAGGGTCTCGCGGATGTGGGCGTCGGAGAGGTAGCCGATGTCGGAGGCGCCCCGGGCGTTGCCCGGCGGGCGGTAGCGGCGCTTCTCGTGTTCGGGGAGGAGGTAGAGGCCGGAGAGGAAGAACGTCATCGAGGCGTCGAGTTCGTCGGCGAGGTTCAGGAAGCGCTCGAAGAGGCCGTCGCCGAGCGAGGCGGCACCGTCCCAGGAGACGACGACGAACTGCGGTGGCCGCTCCCCGCGTTCGAGGCGGCGCGCCTCGGGCTGGTGGGGCTGCGGGCCGGTGTCGGCCGTGGAGCCGTCGCCGATGAGGCGCGGGTTGTCGACGCTGGGCGGCCCGTCGGCGGGCTCGGACGGGTCGGGGTCGTCGGGGTCGGCGGGGTCCTCCGGTTCTCGGCTCGGTCCGGTGCCGCCGGGGCGGGGGCGGGGCTCGGCGGCGCTGGTGGAGCAGCCGGCGGCGCCGAGGAACGTGGCGGCGCCGGCCGCCAGCAGGGCACGACGGCGCGGGTGCGGGGCGGTGCTCACGGTGGGTCTCGCTCTCTGGTCGGTGGTGCACCCTGTCGACCCCGCTCCCGGCCGGTCGGTTGTCACGACTTGACAACGACCGCTCGTCTTCCGTCCGGGGAGCGCTCGGTTTATTTCGTTGTCCGTTCGACAAAGGGTCATTCAGTGATCTGACGCGATCTGACCGGTGTGGCCAGGATCGGCCGTACCGAACCGAGGAGGACAGTCATGGGCGTGTCGAGACGCGAGGTGCTGGGAGTCGCGGGGATGGCGGCGGGCGTCGCCGGGGTCGCCGGGGTGGCGGGTGGTGCGGTCGGAGCGGGGGTCGCCGGCGCCGCGGAGCGCGGGGCGGGGCCGCGCCCGGCCGCCGAGCCCGTGATCGGCGAGGCGCGGGGCGACCGGCTGCACGTGATGGCGTTCAACATCCGCTACGACGCCCAGGCAGCCCCCGGCACCCCCGACTCCTGGACCGACCGGCTGCCGGTGCTGGCCGCGCTCCTCGACGTCGAGCGGCCGACCGTGGTCGGCGTGCAGGAGGCGCTCTACCGGCAGGTCAGGCAGGTCGACGCCGAACTGCCGCGTCACTACGACTGGATCGGCCTCGGCCGCGAGGGCGGCGGACGCGGCGAGTTCATGGCCGTCCACTACGACACCCGCCGCGTCGAACCGCTCGACTTCGACCACTTCTGGCTCTCCGACACCCCGAACGTGATCGGCTCGGCCAGCTGGGGGAACACGGTGGTGCGGATGGTGACCTGGGTCCGCTTCCTCGACCGCCGCACCGGCAGGGAGTTCGTCCACCTCAACACGCACTTCGACCACCGGTCGGAGCCGTCGCGGGTCAACAGCGCCGCCCTCGTCCGCGACCGGGTCGCCGGCTTCGACCCGGCGCTTCCTGTGGTGGTGACGGGCGACTTCAACACCCCGGCCGGCGCCTCGGAGTCCTACCGCGTCCTCGTCACCGACGGCGGGCTCGTCGACACCTGGGACGCGGCGGCGCGGCGGCTGACCCCGGCGTGGGGCACGTTCCCGAACTACCAGGACCCCGTGGAGGGCGGCAACCGCATCGACTGGGTGCTGGCCACCCCCGGCGTCGAGGTGCTCCAGGCGGCGATCAACACCTTCCGCGTCGACGGCCGTTACCCCTCCGACCACGTGCCGGTGCAGGCGCTGGTGCGGCTGGGCTGACCGACGCGGCGACGATCGCGCGGCGAACGGTCACGGCCACGGCCGCGGCGGCGCGCGCCCCGTTGTGCGCGGGGCGGGCGAACGGGACGATCGGAGGCGGGAGGTGGTGCACCACTCGTCACGACCCTTCAGGAGGACACCCGTGTCGTTATCCCCGTCCCGCCTCGGCCGCCTGGCCGTGACCCTCGCCGCCGCCGTCGCCGTGGCGCTGACCACCCAGGCACCGACCTCCGCCGTCGCCCACCAGGCGCCGCAGGCCACGCGGACCGTCCACGCCGCGCAGTCCACCATCACGTGGACGCTGGTGCGGGCGAGCAACCCCACGCCCGAGCAGCAGCGGGCGTACGACCTGATCACCCCGGCCATGAACGCGGCCGTCGCCCGGTACAACAACCTCAGCGACCTCGGCAAGACCATCACCGTCCACTACGAGCCGAGCGTCCCCACGGCCGACGGCAACATCAACGGCACGATCCGCTTCGGCAACCCCTCGTACATGACGGAGCGGACCGCGCTGCACGAGATCTCCCACACCATCGGCGTCGGCACCAGCGCGCGCTGGAGCGCCCTCGCCGGCGGCGGCAGGTACACCGGCGCCCAGGCCACCGCCCTGGTCCGCCAGTACGACGGCCCGAACGCGGTCCTGTCCACCGGCGGCGGCCACTTCTGGCCCTACGGCCTCAACTACGAGAACGAGTTCTCGCAGACGGCGGCCGACCGGCACGTCGAGATCGTCGAGGCGATGGTGCGCGACGGGCTGTGAGCCGCCCTCCGGCGCCCCCCGGCATAGGCTGAGCGCCGTGCGACTCATGATCCTCAACGGCCCCAACCTCAACCTCCTGGGCCTCCGGCAACCCCACATCTACGGCACCGACACCCTCGCCGACGTCGAGCGCCTGTGCGTCGAGGCGGCAAACCGCCACGGCGCCACCGTCGACATGCGGCAGAGCAACCACGAGGGGCAGCTCGTCGACTGGGTGCAGGAGGCCCGGGAGCACCACGACGGCATCGTCATCAACCCCGCCGCCTACAGCCACACCTCCGTCGCGCTCCTCGACGCGCTCTCGGCCTGCGAGGGGCGGCCCATCGTGGAGGTGCACATCTCCAACATCCACCGCCGGGAGGAGTTCCGGCGGCACTCCTACGTCTCCGGTGTGGCCGACGCCGTCATCGCCGGCTGCGGCGTCCAGGGGTACGCCTTCGGCGTCGAGCGCGTCTGCCAGCTGATCACCGCCGGCTGACCGCCACGGGCCCCCACGCCCGCGTCCCCACCCGCCCCACGTCCGCGGTCCCCGCCCGTTCCCGTCCGCGCCAGCGCGTGCTTTCGGCGCCTCGGCGAGGTTCGATGGAAGAGAAGCCTTACGGGCCACGGGGAGGGACGAGGCACGAAGGAGGATGAGGGCCGTGGCGATCTCGTACGAGGACCGACAGGCGGCCGGCCAGCGGCTCGCCAGGGAGCTGGTGGGCCTGCGGGACCGGGACGTGGTCGTGGTCGGGCTGCCACGCGGCGGCGTGCCGGTGGCCGCCCAGGTCGCGCGGGCGCTCGACGCGCCGCTCGACGTGGCCGTCGTCCGCAAGCTGGGCCTGCCCTCCCACCCCGAGCTGGCGATGGGCGCCATCGGCGAGGACGGCGCCCGGGTCATCAACGACGAGGTGCTGCGCAGCACCCGCGTCACCGAGCGGGACGTGGCCGACGTCGAGGCGATGGAACGGACCGAGCTGGCCCGGCGCGCCGACGCCTACCGGGGCCCCCGCCCCCGCGTGGACGTGCGCGGCAGGACCGCGGTCGTGGTGGACGACGGCATAGCCACCGGCGCCACGGCGCGGGCGGCCTGCCGCTCGGCGCGGGCACGCGGCGCCTCCCACGTGGTGCTGGCGGTGCCGGTGGCGCCGCGTGACTGGGCGGTGCGGGTGGGCGACGACGCCGACGAGCTGGTCTGCCCCGAGACACCGGGCGACTTCATGGCGGTGGGGCAGTTCTACCAGGACTTCGAGCCGACCACGGACGAGGAGGTTGTGTCCCTCCTGGAACGGGCCAGGGGCGGGAGTGTCGACATCCCGGCCGAGGGTGGGCGCGTGCTGCTGGGCGGCGAGCTGACGGTGCCGGCGGAGGCGACGGGGATCGTGGTCTTCGCCCACGGCAGCGGCAGCAGCCGCCGCAGCCCGCGCAACCGCTTCGTCGCCGACGCCCTCAGCTCCGCCGACCTCGGGACCCTCCTGTTCGACCTGCTCACGGAGGAGGAGGCCGCCGACCGCGCCCGGGTCTTCGACGTGGAGCTGCTGGCGCGGCGCCTGGTCGAGGCGACGCGCTGGCTGCGCGAGACGGCCCTGGTGGGGCGGAGCGAGCCGGGCCGGCCGGAAGGACAGGGGGCGAGCGCGGGCGCCGCCGGGCTGCCGCTCGGGTTCTTCGGGGCGAGCACCGGCGCCGCGGCGGCGCTGTGGGCGGCGGCGGAGCCCGGCGTGGAGGTCTCCGCGGTGGTCTCGCGCGGCGGGCGCCCCGACCTCGCCGGCGAGCGGCTGTCCTCGGTGACGGCGCCGACGCTGCTGGTCGTCGGCGGGCGCGACGAGACCGTGCTGGAGCTCAACGACCGGGCCGCGGGAGAGCTGGGCGGGCCCAGCCGGGTGGCGGTGGTGCCGGGCGCCACGCACCTGTTCGAGGAGCCGGGCGCGCTGTCCGAGGTGGCGGAGCTGGCCCGTGACTGGTTCCTCGCCCACCTCGCGCCCTGAGCCGCGCGCCGGCCGTTCCCCCTCCCCCGCCTCGACGTCGCCCCACGTCACCGGACCCACCACTCACCGGACGCGTCACCGGGCAGCTCGGGCAGCCACGCGCGTCAGCCTCCCCGTCAGCCGCCGGCTCGTCACCGGCCGCGCTTGCGCAGGAAGCGGCGCAGCCGCGTCAGCGGCCAGGTGTTGATCACGTCGTCCTTCCCGAGCCAGCCGCGCTGCGCCGTGCCCACCCCGTACCGCACGTGCGGCAGGTGGGTGACCGAGTGCGCGTCACTGTCGATCGCGAACTTCACGCCGAACTCCCTGGCCCGCAGCACCTGCTCGTCGCGCAGGTCCATCCGGTCGGGGTGGGAGTTGATCTCCAGCGCGGTGCCCGTGCGGGCACACGCCTCGAAGACCGCGTCGTAGTCGGCGTCGATCGGGGCGCGGTGGCCGATCTTCCGGGCGCTCGGGTGACCGATGACGTTGACGTGCGGGTTCTCGCAGGCGCGGATCAGGCGGCGGGTCTGGGCGGCGCGGTCGAGGCGGAAGTGCGAGTGGATCGAGGCCACGCACACGTCGAAGCCGTCGAGGAACTCCCCGGGCCAGTCCACCGCGCCGTCCGCGTCGATGTTCAGCTCGGTGCCGTGCAGCAGCCGCATGCGACGGTGCCGCCCGTCGAGCTCGCGCACCCGCTCCCGCTGCGCGAGCATCTTCTCCTCCGTCATGCGCTGCATGTAGAGGTTGGGGGCGTGGTCGGTGACCGCGTAGTAGGCGTAGCCGCGCGCCGCCGCCGCGTCGACCATCTCGGTCAGGGAGGAGATGCCGTCGGTGAGGTCGGTGTGGGTGTGCAGGTCGCCGCGGAGGTCGTCCTCGGTGACCAGTTCGGGCAGCTCGCCGCGGAGCGCGGCGGCGACCTCGCCCCGGTCCTCCCGCAGCGTGGGCGGGATCCACGGCAGGCCGAGCCGCTCGTAGACCTCCTCCTCGGTGGCGGCGGCCAGCCGCTCGCCGCTCTCGGCGTCGAACAGCCCGTACTCCGAGAGCTTCAGGCCGGCGCGCCCGGCGATGGTGCGGGTGGCGATGTTGTGGGCCTGGGAGCCGGTGAAGTACTGGAGGCCCGCGCCCCAGGCCTCGGGCGGCAGCACCCGCAGGTCGACCTGGAGGCCCCTGGTGGTGCGCACGGACGTCTTCTTCCGGCCCCGCACCACCGTCTCGGCGGTCTGCGGCAGCCGGACGAAGGCGTCCATGACGGGGGCGGAGTCCTCGGCGGCGACGAGGAGGTCGATGTCGCCGATGGTCTCCCGCATGCGGCGGGTGGAGCCGGCGTAGGCGCAGCGTTCGATGCCGGTGGCCTCCGTCAGCGCCGCCACCGTCTCCTCGGCGAGTTCCGTCGCGGCGCTCAGCAGGATGCGGTCGCCGGCCTGCTGCATGAGGTCGACGCCGTGGAGGATGTTCTCCTCGGTCTTCTCGCCGAAGCCCTTCAGGTCGCGCAGCCGGCCCTCGTGGACGGCGGCCACCAGCTCGTCGACGGAGGACACGCCGAGCTCCTGGTGGAGGGTCATCGCCTTCCGGGGCCCGAGGGTCGGAATGGTCAGCAGGTCCCGCACGCCGGCGGGAACGGCGGTGCGGGTCTCCTCGATGGCGGGGACGTGCCCGGTGCCCAGGTACTCCGTCACCTTCTCGGCGATCGACTTCCCCACGCCGGGGATCTCCCGGAGGGCGGCGGCGTCGAGACGGGAGACGTCCGCGCCGTGGCCGCCGATGGCGCGGGCCGCCTTCTCGTAGGCGCGGGCCTTGAAGGCGTCCCCGCCGGTGATCTCGATGAGGTCGGCGTACTCCCGCAGCAGCGCCTCGACCTCCTCGTTCGGCCGGGCCATACGGCCAGTCTAGGGACGGAACGGCCGCCCGGCACGGCGAGCGGGCGGCGGGGGACGTCGCGGGGGCGCGGCAGGCGCGGCAGGCGCGCGCGAGTGTGACCGGCGGCGGCCGGGGTACCCGCCGCGTCTGATGAAGGCAACGTTCACGCTGGGGCGCATCGCGGGCGTCAGGGTCGGTGTGCACTGGAGCGTGCTGGTGATCTTCGGCCTGATCGCCCTCGGGCTGGCGGCCGGCAGGCTGCCCGAGGGCCACCCGGGCCACGGCTGGTTCGCGTACACGGCGCTCGGCGTCGTCACCGCCCTGGTGTTCTTCGCCTCACTGCTCGCCCACGAGCTCGCCCACGCCGTGGTGGCCAGGCGCAACGGCGTCGGCGTCGACGACATCGTGCTGTGGCTGCTGGGGGGCGCCACGCGGATGCGGTCGGAGGCGCCGAGCCCGCCGGCCGAGCTGCGGATCTCCGCCGTCGGCCCTCTGGTGAGCCTCGTGCTCGGCGCGTTCTTCGCCCTGCTGGCCGGGGCACTGGCCGCCGTCGACGTCAGCGGGCTCCTGGTGGAGGCGGTGGCGTGGCTCGCGGCGATCAACATCCTGCTCGCGCTCTTCAACGCGATCCCCGCCGCGCCGCTGGACGGCGGGCGGCTGCTGCGGGCCTTCCTGTGGTGGCGCACCGGTGACCGGCTGCGGGCGACGGCGGGCGCCTCCACGGCGGGGCGGGTCCTCGGCTGGGTGATGGTGGCGCTGGGCCTGTGGGGCTTCGTGTTCGGCGCCGCGGTCGGTTCGCTGTGGCTGGCGCTGATCGGCTGGTTCCTGGTGGTGGCGGCGAGCGAGGAGGAGCGGCAGGCGCGGCTGCGGGAGCTGCTGGGCGGGGTGTCGGTGCGGGAGACGATGACGCCCGACCCGACCACCGTGCCCGCGCGGATGACGGTGGACCGCTTCCTCTCCGACCCCACCTACGCCTACCGGCACACGGCGTTCCCGGTGCGGCGCGGGGAACCGGCGGACCGGGACCGTCCCCCGGAACGGGACGGAGCGCACCCCGGGGAACGGGTGCCGCCCGGCGAGGGCGGCCGGGCGCGGCCCGCCGCGGTGGGGCTCGTCACGGTGGAGCGGGCCCGGCAGGTGCCGGCCGAGGAGCACCGGCGCACCACGGTCGGCGAGGTCATGCTGCCGCTGGCCGAGGTCCGCGTGGCGCGGCCCGAGGACGCGCTCGTCGACCTGCTCCAGAAGCTCGAACCGGGCGCGGAGCACCGCGTGCTGGTCGTCGACCACGAGCGCCTCGTCGGCATCGTCTCGCCCTCCGACGTCAACCGCACCGTGCGGTGGCTCTCCGCCCGCCGCGGTCGCGGCGGTCCCGGGCCCGGCTCCGGGCCCGGCTCCGGCTGGCCGACAGGACACGCGGCGGACACGCGACGATAACGAAACGGGTCCGTGAACGCCCCTTCACGGCGACGGCCCATCCGCCCCACTTTGTTCCGATCGGTGGCACCCGCGAATTAACCCATGTTGCGAATGCCCCATTGTTGACCTCCGCGAGGTGTCCTAATCTTTGGGCCGGTGAACGTCCGGAGACGTGGGGGGAAACGCGACGGAAAGCACAGGGAGCGGCATGGGCATCGTGAGCACCGGGATCAGGCGCCGGGCGAGACTGTTGGGAGAGGCACTGCGTCCGCCGCGCCCGACCACCTTGGCCGGGGGCGTCCCCGCCCAGACGCGCGAGGAGCCCGCGCCCGCGACCCGGCCCGCGAAGTCCACCGACACCGGCAAGATCAGCAAAGAGCGCAAAGATCGCAAAGCAGCGGCGGTCGCCGGGGCGGGCGGCGCGGAGAGCGGGACGGCGCGGCGTCCGGAGAAGCGGACCGTCGCCGTCACGTACACCGTCCCCACCGCCTCACGCCTCGTCGAGTCCCCGGTCTTCGTGCTGGCCCCCGTGCGCTCCGGGTCGACGCTGCTGCGCATGCTCCTCAACAGCCACTCCCGCATACGCGCGCCCCACGAGCTGCACCTGCGCGCCATCGACGTGCGCCTGACGCCCGGCTTCTCCGACCGTTCCATGAAGCAGCTCGACCTCGACCAGGCCGAGCTCGAGCACGTCCTGTGGGACCGGGTGCTCAACCTGGAGCTGGAGCGCAGCGGCAAGGACGTCATCGTCGACAAGACCCCGGGCAACGTCTGGACCTGGGAGCGCCTGCGGTACGCCTGGCCCAAGGCCCGCTTCCTCATTCTGCTCCGCCACCCCGCGGCCATCGTCTCCTCCCTCGTCCACCGCCAGAGCAACACCGCCACCTGGCGGCAGCTGGAGGCCAACGTCCTGAAGTACCTCGAACCGCTGGAGGAGGCCCGCCAGACCCTCCAGTGCCCGACCGTCCGCTACGAGGAGCTCACCGCCGAGCCCGAACGCGTCACCCGCGAGCTGTGCGAACACCTCGGCGTCGACTGGGAGCCCGGCATGCTCGACTACGGCACCCAGGACCACGGCGCGTTCCTGCCCAACCTCGGCGACCGCAGCGGCAAGATCCGGTCCGGGCAGATCCAGCCGGCCGGAGAGCCCGAGGGCGCGGAGAGGCTCTCGCCCCGGCTGCGGGAGATCGCCGACGCCTGGGGCTACCGCTGACATGCCGGGCGCGCGGAAGGAGCCAGGCGCACGGAAGGACCCGGCCGCACGGACGGACTCCGCCGCGCGGAAGGACCCGACCGACGCGCCCGGGCCGGGCGAGCCCGCCTCCCCCCGGCGGCCACCGAACATCCTGCTGATCACCAGCGACCAGCAGCACTGGCGCACCCTGGGCCGGGTCAACCCCGAGATCCACACCCCCCACCTGGACCGGCTGGCCGCCGAGGGCACCGCCTTCGACCGGGCCTACACCCCGAACCCCACCTGCACCCCCACCCGCGCCTCCCTCATCACCGGCACCTACCCGAGCCAGCACGGCGCCTGGACCCTCGGCACGAGGCTCCCCGAGCACGTGCCGACCCTCGGCGGGCACCTGGCCGCCGCCGGCTACCGCACCGCGCTCGTCGGCAAGGCCCACTTCCAGCCGTTGCGCGGCACCCCGGAGCACCCCTCGATCGAGGCGTACCCCCTCCTCCAGGACCTCGACTTCTGGCGGGACTTCCACGGGCCCTACTACGGCTTCGACCACGTCGAGCTGGCCCGCAACCACACCAGCGAGGCCCACGTCGGCCAGCACTACGCGCTCTGGCTGGAGGAGGAGAAGGGCTGCCGCGACTGGCGGCGGTACTTCCGCCCACCCACCGGCACGCTCGGCGAGGACGTGGCGCACAGCTGGCCGATCCCCGAGGAACTGCACTACAACACCTGGATCGCCGAACGCACGGGCGCGCTGCTCGCGGAGCACCAGCGCTCGGGACCGCGCTCGGAACAGCCGTTCTTCTGCTGGGCCAGCTTCCTCGACCCGCACCCGCCCTACCTGGTGCCGGCGCCGTGGGACACGATGTACGACCCCGACGCGCTGACCATCCCCACGGGCACCCACGGCGAGCACGAGCGCAACGCGCCCCACTTCGGCCTGACCCAGCACCCCGACCCCGACTTCTCGCCCTGGCAGGAGAGCGGCCACCTCGTCCACGGCCTCCACTCCCACCTGCTGCCCGAAGAGGAGCGGCGGCGGCTGGTGGCCACGTACTACGGCATGGTCAGCATGCTCGACGCCGCCGTCGGCTCGCTCCTCGCCCGGCTGGCACAGCTCGGCCTCGACCGCGACACCATCGTGGTCTTCACCACCGACCACGGGCACTTCTTCGGCCAGCACGGCCTCCAGGCCAAGGGGCCCTTCCACTACGAGGACCTGCTGCGCGTGCCGTTCCTCGTCCGCTGGCCGGGACGGGTGCCGGCCGGGCGCGCCACGGACGCGCTGCACTCGCTGGTGGACCTCGCCCCGACGCTGCTCGGGCTCGCGGGGCTCGAGGTGCCGCGGGCCATGACCGGCGTGGACCAGGGCGCGGTCTGGACCGGGGCGGCGCGGGCCGCGCGGGACCACGTGCTCTGCGAGTTCCACCACGAGCCGACCACGGTCCACCTGCGGACGTACGTCGAACGGCGGCACAAGCTGACGATCTATCAGGACAGGACGTACGGCGAACTCTTCGACCTCGTCGACGACCCCGGGGAGACCCGCAACCTCTGGGACGACCCCGACGCGGCGACGCTGCGCTCGGAGCTGCTGCTGCGGTACGCCTGGGCGGAGATGGCCAGGGAGGCGCTGCCGATGCCCCGGGTCGCGGTGGCCTGACCCCCGGCGCGCCCGACGCGGCTCACCGGTCCCCGGGGCCTCAGCGTGGGGGCAGCCTCGCGGCGGCGGCGTCGGTCAGCCGGGAGGCCATCGCGCAGAGCTCCTCCGTGGGGTACTCGCTGGTCGGCCCCTCGACGAACAGCCGCACCATCTCGACCGCCCGGTCGGAGTCCTGGCCGGGGTACTCGCGGTAGACCACGCGGACCGTGCAGGAGTCCTCCTCGTTGCCCTCCGGTTCGCGGTAGGTCGCGTAGCCGTGGGTGAAGGACACCTCGCTGTTGTCCCTCACCTGCGCCGCCTTGTCGCGGTCGAAGTGCACCGTCACCGACACGCCTTCGACGGTGTCGGTCCACTCGCAGTCCCAGGAGGCGACGCCCCGCTCCGGCCGGTCGCCGATGCCGGGGACGACGTCCCGCAGCGTCGCGACGTCGAGCAGGCCGCAGGCACTGCGCCGGGCCAGCGAGTCCTGCGGATACTCCTGGGCACGACGGGGGACCGGGCCCTCGTTCAGCTGCGCGGCCAGGCTGTCGGCGACCGAGCTGGCGACCTCGCACAGCCTCCGGCTTCCGCCCTCCAGCCGCTCGCCCTCCTCGCTCTCGTCGTTGACACGGACCCCGAGTTGCAGGGTGTCGGCGGTGTCGAGGGGCCGCAACCAGCGGGCGCACTCGTCGTCCTCCGACTCTCTCGACTCGATGACGACCCGTCCCCTGGTCTCGGCGGGCAGGCCCTCCTCGGACGTCCCGCCCGGGTGCAGAGCGATCGACACGTCGATGCGGGTCCGCTCGGAGGGACGCACGATCACGTCGCAACGGTCGAAGTTCCCGTAGTCCCTGTCCAGTTCGACCTCGCCGAACCCCTCCAGCGCGTCCAGGTCGTGCAGCTCGCACAGGTCGACGGTCAGCGGATCGCCGATCAGGGTCATCCGCTCACCCTTCCCCGCGCCGAGGACGAGGGTCAGGGTGAGGGTGACTCCCAGGGGCACCGCGACGCCGGTGGCGACCGCGGCGAGCATCGGCCAGCGCCACCGCCGCTTCCCGGAGCGCTCGGCACGCTCGGCGATCGCCGCCAGGAGCCGCCGGGCCTCGACGGCGCTGGGGCGGAGCGCCGGATCGCGCTGGAGCATGGCGGTGAGCACGCGATTCAGCGGCCCCACCGCCTCGGCGTCCATCGCGACGAGGCCCTGCTGTGCCTTCTCGAAGACGTCGAGGGGCTCGGTGACCTCGGCCTCGGCGTCCTCCTCCCCCCGCGACCGGTCACCGCGCGGCGGCGAGCCCGTGACCAGGGCGTACAGGGTGGCGCCCAGGCAGAACACGTCCGAGGCCGGACGGGGGACCTCCCCCAGGGCCAGCTCGGGGGCCGCGTACGCCGGTGTGTAGCTGTTGGGGCCGTTGGCGGTGACGGTCTCCGTGCCGCCGCCGATCCGGTAGGCGGCCCCGAAGTCCAGCAGCTTCGCGGTGCCACGCCGGGTGAGGCCGATGTTGGCGGGCTTGACGTCGCAGTGAACGATGCCCGCCTCGTGCAGCGCGGCGAGCGCGTCGGCGACGTGGGCGCCGACGCCGGCCGCCCGTTCGGGGGACATCAGCGGCTGCTGGTCCAGGCCGCCTCCGGGGACGTACTCCATGATCAGCCACGGCGCCTCCTCCCCCTCTCCCTCCCCGTCCCCGCCGCCGTCCTCGTCCCGCGGTGCGGTCACCACGTTGAACAGGGTCACGACGTGGGGATGGTCGCGGAACCTGGCCATGGCGCGCGGCTCGCCGAACCGCCGGCGCGCCGCGACCTCGCGGTCGCCCGCGACGCGCTGCGGCTTGAGCGCCACGTCCTGCCCCAGCACCGTGTCGTGGGCCAACCACACGGTGCCGCTCCGCCCCGTGCCGATGACTTCCTTGAGGACATAACGGCTGGTTAACACGTCTCCGGGACGCACGGTCTCCCCCTGCCTGTGTACAGCGACGCGCGGCGACCAGCTGACCACGCACACGACATCAATCTACTGCGTGAGGGTGACGTCACCCAGAGCCTTTGCCGCCATCGGGTCGACGACGAACCGTCACGGGCTGGCCGGGCGGAACGAGAACGGGCCGCCCGGGAGGGAGACCGGGCGGCCCGCGACCTCGTGGCGGGAGGTCACTGGTAGATCGTGGCCTCCTCGGCCGTCTCGGCGATGCCGTTGGCGCCGTGGAAGATCCGCTCGCCCCAGGAGGTGAGCTGGTTCGGGTCGAAGCCCGTCACCATGTCGAGGTACTCGACGCCGCCACCGTTGCCGCTCCAGGACCAGCCGATGTAGCCGAGGCCCAGCTGGGTGGTGGTGGCCATGATCGTGTCCTCGTCGGGGTTGCCGTCCGAGTGGTTGTGGCCGAACTCGCCGACGAGGATCGGCAGGCCGGCGTCGACGTACGCGCCGAGGTAGTCCGTGACCTCCTGCGCGGTGTCGTACACCCCGTACATGTGGACGGAGAAGATGGTGTTGCCGGTGGGGTCGGCGGCGTGAACGGACTGGGCGTTGTCGCGCATGACGCCCTGCCAGTCCTGGCCCCAGTTCGGCGCGTCCACCATGAGGGTGTGCTGGAAGCCGGCGTCGCGCAGCTTCTGGATGGCGGCGATGGTGTCGGCGGTCCAGCCGGAGGCGTTGTTGTTGCCGTAGGGCTCGTTGCCGATGTTGATGATGACGTGGTTCTCCTCGCCGGTGAGCACGTCCTTCAGGCCGATCCAGTAGTCGGCCGCGACGTCCAGCGAGACGGCCGCGCCCGCCTCGCCGTAGCCGGTGGTGTCGTGCACCTCCAGCACGCAGATGAGGCGGTTGGCCTTGCAGGTGTCGACGACGTTCGCGACGTCCGCGGCGCTGTTCTCGGTCCACTGGTCGCCGCTGGAGAGCACGACGCGCACCGTGTTGGCGCCCAGGGCCTTGATGTCGGCGAAGGACTGCGTCTCGTTGGCGTACCACGTGTGGGCGTGGCTGACGCCGCGGATGACGAAGTCGTTGCCGGTGCTCTCCACGAGCCGGCCGTTGTTGATCGTGAGGCCCGTGGCCTGCGCGGTCTCCTGGCCGTTGGCCGTCGACACGGACACCAACAGGCCCGCCACGACGGCGACGACGGCCGCGACCGCGGCACCGATCCGGGTTTTCCTTCTCATGGCCTCTCCTCAGGGAGTTCCGTCCCGCAGGACTCCGAGTGGGTGGGGGTAAAGGACCAGGTGGGAGATGGGAGCGCTCCCACAGATCACCATCAGGCCACCGCCGTCACGACCATGTCAAGCCGTTTGACACACTAAACGTACTTAACACCGCACGCACCGCGACGGCACTCCCGTCCCGCGCGACGGCCTCCGCTCCGCGCACGGCGAGCCGGTGCCGGCTCCGGCACGTCGGACCGGCCGCGACCGACCGGCCGCGGCGGACGTCAGCCGGCGCGCCGGCTCCACGGCCAGCGCGGGCCCGGGTCCGGGGCGACGTCGGGCGCGTACCGGTACCGCCAGCCGCGCGGCAGCCCCAGCCGTCGGGTGTGGGAGGCGGGCTCCAGCAGGTACACGTGCACGGTCTCCCCTTCCCCGGCGGCGTCGCGGCCCGCCGGCACCGGCACCTCGTAGCGCCGCGGCGGCCTGCCCGTCGCGCCGACCAGCACGGGCAGCTCCCGGCCGTCGAGGGGCCCGCCGAGAAAGCGGACGCGTTCGCTTCTCACGGGCACGCCACCGCCCGGGGGCGGTTCGTCGAGGTCATACCGGAAGCCTAGAGGCTGTCGCGCAGTCCCTGGTGGACCAGGGAGCGGCGTCCTGGGGGCACCGCCCGGACCCCGGAGGGGTCTGAGGGAGGGAGTCGCAGGGCGTCGTGAGTCCGCCAGGGACTGCGGGACAGCCTTCAGGACGCGTCCCGAGTCCCGGGTGGCCCGCCACTCCCCCGGACTTCGTCCGGACGGGAGACGCCGCCCGAGGCACGCACGTCCGCCACGTTGCCGCCGCGCGAGGACGACGCGCACGGGCCGCTGCCCGGCACCCCGCAACCGCACGCGGCGGACGCCGCACGGGCCGGCCGGGGCGGTGGAGTAGCACCCCAGGGGGTCCCGGGATCCCAGGCGGAGACGGGAGCGGTGCGCCCTGCGGCTTCGGTGGGCGCGACCGCCCGGGACCCGGAGGGGTCCGGGGGAGGACGTCGCGGGGCGGCGCGAGTCCGCCGGGGATCTCGGGGCACCCGCCAGGAGGCCGACGCGCGGCGCGTGACCCCGGGTGAACCGCCGGACGCCTCCTGTTCACCAGGCATCCACGGGGCTCCGGGGGCGATATAACCGCGCCGTGCTGTGCTGGCGGGCATGTCGCGGACACCCTGGAGCACGATCCGAGGCCGGGTCGCCACCATCCTCGCCGTCCCCACGTGTCTGCTGCTGGTCTTCGCCGGTGCCGGCGTCGCCGACCGTGGCGCCGACTGGTCCGCCGCGCGGGAGAGCGGCGACCGGGTGCGGATCGCCCTCGACGCGCAGACCCTGGTGCGGGAGCTGCAACGGGAGCACGGCCTGACCAGCGGGCTGCTCGTCGGCGCCGGCTCCTACCGGCCCGAGCTCGCCGCCGCCCGCCGCCGCGTCGACGCCGTGCACCTGGAGCTGGTGCGCCGGGCCGGCGACGACTCCTTCCCCGCCTACCGCGAGGCGCTCGCCACGCTCGACGGGCTCGCGGCCGTCCGCGAGGAGGTGGACGGCGGCCGGGCCGCGTCGGCCGGCAGCTCCGAGTTCTACGCCACCGCCATCGACGCGCTCAACGACGCCCAGCGCGCCGAGGACCCGGGCCACGACGACCCGCGGCTCGGCGACGGCATGGACGCCCTGCTCGCCCTGGCCGCCGCGACGGAGTCACTGGCCCAGGAGCGGGGCCTGATGAACGGCGTCTTCGTCGAGGGCCGCTTCCAGCCGGGTCAGTTCGTGGACTTCGCCGCCGCCCGCGCCTCCCGCGCGTCCGCGCTCGGCGCCTTCGAGCGGCTGGCGACCGCCGACCAGCGCGCCGCCCTGGAGCGGGCCTTCGACGGCCGTCCCGCCACCCGCGTGGCCGCCCTGGAGACCGAGGCCGACGAGGGCGCCGACGGCTCGCCGCTGTCGGTGGCGGCCGAGGAGTGGTGGGAGGCGAGCACCGCCCTGACCGACGAGCTCCACGAGGTGCAGCGGCTGGTCGGCGAGGACGTCTCCGAGCGGGCCGCGCAGCTGCGGGGGTCGGCCACCCGGCAGCTGCTGGGCTTCCTCGCGCTGGGCGCCCTCGTGCTCGCCGTCGCCGCGTCCCTGGCCGTCCTGGCCTCCCGTGCGATCGCCCGCCCGCTGGACCGACTCACCCGTCAGGCGGAGGCGGTCGCGGGCCAGCGGCTGCCGGAGACGGTGCGGGCCGTGCAGGAGGCCGAGCCGGAGGAGGCGGAGCGGCTGGTGCCGCCAGAACGGCCGGAGCCGACGGCGACGGACGGCGAGGCCGAGGAGGTCGCGCGGCTCGCCACGGCGCTGCGCCGCGTGGAGCGGACGGCGGTGACGTTGGCCGCGCAGCAGACGGTGCTGCGGCGCAACGGCACCGAGTCGCTGGCGAACCTGGGCCACCGCCACCAGCGGCTGGTCAGGCGGCAGCTGCGGCTGATCACCGCGTTGGAGAGCAAGGAGACCGACCCGGACGCGCTGGGCGAGCTGTTCGAGCTCGACCACCTCGCCACGCGCATGCGGCGGAACGCCGACTCGCTGCTGATCCTCACCGGGCAGCAGCTGCCGCCGCGGGTGTGGAGCGGCACGGCGCACGTCGCCGAGGTGGTCCGCTCGGCCGTCTCCGAGGTGGAGGACTACCGGCGGGTGACGCTGGTGGAGGCGGCCGAGTGCCACCTCCACGGCTGGGCCGTGTACGAGCTGTCCCACCTGCTGGCGGAGCTGATCGAGAACGCGCTGACGGCCTCGCCGCCCGGCCGGCCGGTCGAGGTCTACGGCTGGCACGACGGCGCCGAGTACGTGCTGGCGGTGGTGGACCGCGGCTCGGGCATGACGGAGGAGGAGCTGGAGCGGGCCAACGAGCGGCTCGCGGGCGAGGACAGCTTCCTCGTGGCGCCCAGCCGCTTCCTGGGGCACTACGTGGTGGGCACGATCGCGGCACGGATCGGCGCGCAGGTGGAGCTGCGGCACACGCAGAGCTCGCCGGAGACGGTCGGGGGGCGGGGCGCCGGCGTCTCGGCGTACGTGGCGCTGCCGGAACGGCTGCTGGTGGGAACGGCGGGGGCCGCCGGGGCCGAGCACGACCGTGGTACGGCGTCGGTCCAGGTGATCGGGCCGGGGGCGTAGGGCCCGGGCCGTCCGGTGTCCTGACGCGACCCGCTCCGCGCGTCGTGCGGCCGGGCGCCACGCGGCGCCACCCGTTCGCCCGCGTCGGGATGCGGGGCGGGTCGGCGCGTGCCCAGGATCGGTCCGTGGTGCGCTGGGCGCCACGGACCGAGACCACGGAGGTGTCGCGCGGTGCGGCTGGTGCGGCTGGTACGGCTTGTGCGGCTGTCAGGGCCTGTCGTCCCCCTCGTGCCCGTCCTGGCCCTGGCGCTGCTCCTGTCCGGCGTGCCGGCGGCGCGGGGAGCCGACGGGGAGGGCGGTGCGGGTGAGGGCGGCGCCGGCGGGGTGGACGCGCTCGTGGCGGAGCTGGGAGAGGCCGACCGCGAGGCGACGGACGCCCGGGAGGCGTACGAGGAGGCCGCGACGCGGCTGCGGGAGCAGCGGGACCGGGTGACGGAAATCTCCGACGAACTGGCGGGCACCCGGGGGGAGTTGGCGAGCGCGCGGGAGCTGGCCGGCCGACTCGCCCGCGAGCAGTACCGGCGCGGCGGCGCGGCGGCCCTGCCGGCCGGCCTGCGGGTGCTGCTGGGCGAGGACCCGGACCGGGCGCTGCACGCCGGGACGGTCGCGCGGCGGGCCGCCGAGGCGCACCTGACGACGGTGCGGCGGCTGGTGGAGGGCGAGGAGAGCGCGGCCGAGCTGGCGCGCCGGGAGCGGGAGGAGCTCGACGCGCGGCAGGCGCGCGCCCGGGAGCTGCGGCGGGAGCGGGACGCGGCCGAGCGCCGGCTGGAGGACGCGGTGGACCTGCTGGTGGCCGCCGCGGCGCCGGCCGCCGTCCCGCCGGACGCCTCGGAGGAGCCCGCCGCGCCGGAGGGTCCGGGCGGATCGGACGCCTCCGGCGCGTCGTCAGGTCGGGACGGCGCGCCGGACGACGGTGAGCCGGACGACGGTGAGCCGGACGACGGCGCGCCCGGCGGTGCTCACCGGGCGGCGCCGGCCGCGCCCCGCAACTCGGCGCGCAGCCGCGGCGTGAGCAGGTGGCCGGCCCGCCCCACGAACAGCGCCATGTGGTAGGTCACCATCCCCATGTCGGCGTCGGGTTCGGTGTAGACGCCGAGCAGCGAGCCGTCGCTGATGGACATCACCAGCAGGTTGCCCGCGTTCATCGCGACGAGCGTCTGCCGCACCGCGCCGCCGCCCATCAACGAGGCGGCACCGCCCGTCAGGCTGCCGAGCCCGGAGACGATGGTGGCGAGGTCCGCGCTGGAGCCGCGCGGCCCGCCCGGCCCGCCGGCCGTCGCCACCGCCCCGCCGGGGTCGGACGACAACAGCGGGAGGCCGTCGGCCGAGACCACGGCCACGGAGACGAGGCCCGGCACCTCCCTGACGAGTCGGGACAGCATCCAGCGCAGGTCCCGGGCGGAAGCGCTGGCGGCGTCGTGGGGCAGCGGGAAGGGACTGGTCATGACGGCGCCTCCTCGTCCTCGGCGGTGGCGGACCCCGCGGTGCGGGCCGCGTCGCGGTGGCCCTCGCGGGCACCGCGCTGGAAACCGCCGAGCCGTCTGCGGAGCTCCTCGGCGTCGACACGAGGGGTGGCCTGCGACGCCTCGGCGGGCGGGACGGCCTGGTTGGGCACCACGGGGATCGCGCCCGTGGTGCGCATCGGCAGGCCGCTGTCGGTGAAGGCGTACGGGGCGGGGACGCTGTCGGCCGCGTGCGCGTGCTCGGTGTGCCCGTGCTCCGGGCGCGCGTGCTCGCCGTGCCCGTGCTCCGCGGGCGCCACCGGACTCGCCGGGGTGACCGGGCTCGGCGGGGCCAACGGACTCGCGGGCGCCACCGGGTTCGGCGGGGCCAACGGCGTCCCGAGCGGGCTCGCCTGGGCGCCCGGCGTGCGGGTGGGCAGCACGGGACGCGCCGGGGCCGGCGTCGGCGGCGGGTAGGCGCCGGGCACCTCGCCCATGCCGGGCAGGCCCTGCATCTCGGTCAGCAAGGTGGCGGACACCACGATCTCGGCGGCCGTGCCGCCGGACGGCCGCGCCCTGAGCGCGGCGTGCAGCCCGTGCCGGGCCGCGAGCCGCGCCACGGTGTACAGGCCCATGCCGATGCCGGCGGCGCCCACGGCCGGCGCGCCGGCGTGGCCGTGGCCGTGGCCGCCCTCGGCCCCCGGCGGCGGGGTGATCGGGTCGGCGAGACGCGCGTTGAGCACGGCGAGCCGGGCGTCGGACACGCCCATGCCCTCGTCCTCGACCAGCAGCGTCAACCCACCCTCCAGCCACCTGCCGCTGAGCCTGACCCGGGCGCCCTCGGGGGAGAAGGCGGTGGCGTTGTCCAGGAGTTCGGCGAGGAGGTGGCTCAGGTCGCGGGCGGCGGAGCCGACGACGCCCACGGCCGGGGGCGGCGAGATCTCGACGAGCTCGTAGCGCTCGATCTCGCTGACGGCCGCGCGCAGCACGTCGATCAGCGGCATCGGCTCCGTGGCCCTGGTCGAGGAGTCGGCGCCGGCCAGCAGCAGGAGGTTCTCGCCGTGGCGGCGCATGCGGGCGGCGAGGTGGTCGAGGGTGAAGAGGACCGCGAGGTGGTCGGGGTCGGTCTCGTGCTCCTCCAGCCGCTCGATGACGGACAGCTGCTCGCCGACGAGGCCCAGCAGGCGCTGGGCGTGGTGGGCGAACATGCCGTGCACCGCGCCGTGCAGCGCCGTCAGCTGGTTGCTGAGCTCGCCGTGTTCGCTCAGGAGCCGGTCGCGTTCGGCCCGCAGCCCGCCGCTGTCCCGTTCTATCTCCGTGGCCCGCTGGTGGAGCTCGACGGCGCGGGCGTGGAGCGCGTTGACGGAGGCGACGACCTCGGCGAACTCGTCGTCGCGGCCGGTGTACCTGACGGGCTGCTGCCCGGCCGGGTCGGCCGCGACGCGGCGGCTGCCGAGCCGCACGGCGGCGAGCGGGCGGGTCAGGGAGCGCGCGGTGCGCACGCTGACGCCCAACGCCAGCACGAGCGCGGCCACCAGCAGGCCGACGCGCAGCTGGAGGGAGAGCAGTTCGTCGGAGCGCTGGTCGTTCAGGCTCTGGAGCTGCTCGGTGGCCAGCGAGCTGAGCACCGTGCGCTGGGCCTCGGCGCGGGCGGCCAGGGCGCGGTCGAGGTTCTCCCGCGCCTCGGCGTCCTCCGGCGCGAGGGCGCCCTCCCCGTGGGTGAGCTGGTTCAGGTACTCCTCGGCGACCTCCGAGCCCGAGGCGCCGCCGACGGCCCGTTCGTACGCGTCGAGCGCGGCCTCGTCGGCGGTGGCGACGAAGCTCCCCACGGCGGCGGCCTCGCGGTTGGCCTGGCGCTGGGCGAGCCGGGTGAGCGCGGCGTTCCGCTCGGGGTCCGCCGTGGCCTCGGCCGTCCCCGCCAGCAGCAGGCCGTGGGAGGCCGCGGAGGCGTCCGCGGCGCGGGCCAGGTCGGGCAGGGCGCTGGCGGTGGGATCCACGGCCTGGCCGGGGACGGTGCCGCTGGCCGTGAGGAGGGTCAGGCGCAGGTCCTCGATGATGCCGGTGTACGCGTTGTGCGTCCGGGTGGGGTCGGCCTCGCCCTCCAGGGCCCGCTGACGGATGTCGGGCAGGGCGTCGAGGCTGTCGCGCAGGCCCTCGGGCAGGTCGGGTTCGAGTTCGGCGGCCTGCTCGTCGGCGCGGTCGCGGTCCTCCTCGCTGAGGGGGCTCCCGCCCGACCCGCCGCCGGCCTCGGTGGCGGCGACGAGGGCGTCCCGCTCGTCGGCGAGGGTGTGGGCGAAGGTGAGGGCGCGCCGGCCCAGCTGGGCGTCGGCGACGAGGTCCTGAACGGCCGTCAGCTGCTGGTATCCGGCGTGCACGGCGGGGACACCGGCGGTGAGGACCGCGATGCCGGTCAACAGCACGCCGACGAGCAGCCGGTTGCGGACCCGGGAGCGGCGTGCGCGCGCGGCGTGGGCGGCGTGTGAACGGGATCCCGTGGATCCCGTGGGAGGTGGCGTCTCGCCTCCCGCCGCGGACCCGGAGGACCGTCGGGACGGGGACGGCTCGGTGGGGTCGTGCCCGGCGGGATCGTGCAGCCTCGTCTTCCGCACCTGTGCTCGCATTCTCGTCCTGGCCACCGGCCAGGGGCCCGGCACGTCGTCTGGCCGGTGCGCCCCGCCGGACGTCACCTCGGTCGATGTCATCGAACCTGCACGTCGGCACCGACCATGCCAGCGCCGCGCGGGCAGCAGGTGGCCTCCCCCACGTGGCCACCCGAAGGAGTGAACCTCACTCGAACTTCGCGGACAAACCAACTCCTGGTGCCGACAATCTGCGTCCTCTCGCGCTGTGTCTGCCGTTCGGATCGTACCCGGGCCCGGCACGGCAAGATCATTTTGCCAGATGGTTGTTGACCGCTTGTCATCCGAGACTCGCTCACCGTCGCTGATCGTTGCCGAACCCCGACCGGCGGGACGGCCCGTCGCGGTCGTCCCCGACCGTCGCCCGACCGCCGCTACCGATCGTCACCGCGCTGGCACGGCGAAGGACAGCGTAGGCCAGCGTGTGGGGCAGACTGGCCGTCATGCGATGCCGCTCCGCCTCCGAGCCCGGCTCCCCGGGGCGCCCGAACGAGGACTACGTGGGCGTGGCCGACGCGGCCGCGGGCCGTGGCGGCGTCCTGGTGCTCCTGGACGGCGTGACGGCGCCGGCCTCGGGCGGCGGCTGCGACCACGGCGTCGCCTGGTTCTCCGCACGTCTGGGCGGCGCGCTGCTCCAGAGCTGCGGGCGGGCCGGGCGGACGGCCTGGGAGGCGCCGTTGACCGCGTGCCTGGCGGAGGCGATCGCCGGGACAGCGGGGGCCCATGGTGCGACATGTGACCTTTCTCACCCACGAACGCCGCAGGCCACGGTGGTCTGCGCGCGCTGGGACGCACGCGCGGTGGAGTACCTGGTGCTGTCGGACTCCGTGCTGCTGGTCCAGGCCGCGGACGGTGCGGTGCGGGCCGTGCTGGACGACCGGCTCGCGGCCCTGGCGCCGGCGGCGCGGCGGCTGCCGGCCGGCGAGCGGGGTGCGTTCGTCGAGGCGCGACGGAACCGGGAGGACGGCTTCTTCACGGCGGCGGCCGACCCCGCGGTGGCCGCGTTGGCGGTGACCGGGACGGTGGAGCGGGACGGGGTGCGCGCGCTCGCCGCCCTGAGCGACGGGGTGGGCCGGTGGGTGGAGACCTTCCGGTTCGGCGACTGGCCGGCGTTGTTCGACGCGCTGGCGGCGAACGGCCCGGCGGCGGTCATCGACCGGGTGCGGGCGGCGGAGTCGGCGGATCCGGAGGGCGTGGCGTTCCCGCGTGGCAAGGTCCACGACGACGCGACCGCCGTGGTCGTGGAGTTGGGCGACGCGCGGTAGGGCCGCGTGCGCGATCCGCGAGAATGGGACACATGGCTCCCACACCGCCACCCGGCGTGCCCGACGCCCCCGTCGTCCTGGACCGGAGGGAGGGGCCGCACGGCGAGGTGGTGTTGCGGCGGCAGGGCGGGGTCCTCCAGATCATCGCCAACGGCTGCTTCCTGATGGACACCTCCGACGGCCGCTCCGAGCGGCTGCTCGTCGCCGCCGCCCTCCGGGCGCTCGGGGAGGAGCGCGGCGCGGCGCGCCCCGCCGGGCGGCGGCCGCGCCTGCTGATCGGTGGCCTCGGCGTCGGCTTCTCGCTGTGCGAGGCGGTCGGGGAGGCCGGCTGGGGCGGGATCGCGGTCGTCGAGCGGGAGGCGGCCATCGTCGACTGGCACCGCCGTGGCCCCCTGGCCGCGCTCACCGCGACGGCCCTGGCCGATCCCCGCGTCACCCTGCACCAGGCGGACCTGCTGAGCTTCCTTCACACATCCCACACCCGGTACGACGCCCTGTGTCTGGACATCGACAACGGCCCGGACTGGACGGTGACCGACGACAACGCCGGCCTCTACTCCCCCGCCGGGCTGGCGATCTGCCGTGAACGGCTGGCTCCGGGCGGCGTTCTCGTGGTCTGGTCCGCACACCATTCCAACGCATTCATGAAGAACCTTAGGGATGCCGGCTTTAGCAACGTTCGCACCAGAGAAGTGCCGGTTACCGGTGGGGCACCCGACGTGCTCTTTCTCGCCAGCCACCATCTCGCCAACCGGTCTGCGTAGCCGTGGGCTGACGTTGCGCTCTACGCTGCTTCACAGAGCGCTTCGGCACAATCGGAGCACATTCAGTGCACATTCCGATGTTCGAGAGCACATTCGACAGGCCCGATCGACAACTCCACACGCACCGAAGGACACAGCAAGCGCCGACCGCCGACTCCCAGGCGGCCGGCACGACCGCACGACGCCACGCACACGTGCCAGTACCAGCCGACTGGCACCGAACCGATCCCGGGGGCGGGAATGAACCAGACAGAGACCAGGACCACGACCCACGACACCGACGCGGCCGACCCCACCGAGCCTGCACTCCAGGATCGGCCCGGTCACCACCACAGCACCACCGCGACGACACCGGGCGCCCAACGCCGCGTCCTCGTCGTCGAGGACGACCCCACGATCGTGGACGCGATCGCCGCGAGGCTCCGCGCCGAGGGCTTCCTCGTCCAGACCGCCGCGGACGGGCCGGCCGCCGTGGAGTCGGCCGCCGCCTGGCACCCCGACCTTCTCATCCTCGACGTCATGCTCCCCGGCTTCGACGGACTGGAGGTCTGCCGACGCGTCCAGGCCCAGCGCCCCGTGCCGGTGCTGATGCTGACCGCGCGCGACGACGAGACCGACATGCTCGTCGGCCTCGGGGTCGGCGCCGACGACTACATGACCAAGCCGTTCTCCATGCGGGAGCTCGTCGCGAGATCCCACGTGCTGCTGCGCCGCGTCGAACGCGCGGCCGTCGCCGCCACCACGCCACGCCCCGGCAGCGTGCGCCTGGGCGACCTGGAGATCGACCGCACCCAGCGCCGTGTCCGCGCCGCCGGAAAGGACATCCACCTCACGCCGACCGAGTTCGACCTCCTGATGTGCCTGGCCCGCTCCCCACGCGCGGTCCTCACCAGGGAGCAGCTGCTCGCCGAGGTCTGGGACTGGGCCGACGCCTCCGGCACCCGCACGGTCGACAGCCACGTCAAGGCGTTGCGCCGGAAGATCGGCGCGGAGCGCATCCGCACGGTGCACGGTGTCGGGTACGCACTGGAGACGCCCCCTGGCTTCGCCGGCGAGGCCGCGCGTCCGGGACAGGCCACCGGCGAGGTCTGACCGGGTGGACCGTGTGGAGGGCAGGGAACGGGTGCGCGCGCTCGTCCGACACCCGATATGGCGGCGGGCGTGGCGGCTGACCCGGCCGCTGGACCCGTACCGCTCGGTCAAGGCGGCGCTCGGCTGGCTCGTGGTGATCTCGGTCGCGATCACGACCGTGCTGATCCTGCTGGCCTACCGCTCCGACATCGAGCTCCAGGTGATCGCCATCATCGCGATCATCGCCTCGCTGCTCGTGACGCAGTTCGTCGCGCAGTCGCTGGCCACTCCGGTGCTGGAGATGACCGCCGCCGCCCGCGCCATGGCGCGCGGGGACTACGGCCGCCGCGTCAGCGTCGCCCGGCGTGACGAGCTGGGCGACCTGGCGCAGGCGTTCAACCGCATGGCCGCCGACCTCCAGGCGGTGGACCGCCACCGCAAGGAGCTGGTCGCCAACGTCTCGCACGAGCTGCGCACCCCCATAGCGGGGCTCCGCGCGGTGCTGGAGAACGTCGTGGACGGCGTCTCGGAGGCCGACCCGGCCACGATGGCGACGGCGCTGCGCCAGACCGAGCGGCTCGGGCGGCTCGTCGAGCAGCTGCTCGACCTCTCCCGCCTGGAGAACGGCGTGGTGCCGCTGCGTCCGCGCGGCTTCCAGGTGGAGCCGTACCTGACGTCGGTCCTCGGCGACGCGTCCGTGGCGCGCCGGGGCCACTCCCGCACGGACGTGCGGTTCCGGCTCGACGTGGCCCCGGCCAGCCTGCGCGCCCACGCCGACCCGGAGCGGCTCGACCAGGTGGTGACCAACCTCGTGGACAACGCGGTCAAGCACAGTCCGCTCGGCGGCCAGGTCACGGTCATGGCCCGGCCGGGCCGGACGCCCGGCGGCCTGGTGCTGGAGGTGCGCGACGAGGGCCCCGGCATCCCCCGCTCCCAGCGGGACCTGGTCTTCGAGCGCTTCGGGCGCGGCACCACCGACGGCGCCCCGCCACGGGACGGCGGCACCGGGCTCGGCCTGGCGATCGCCCGCTGGGCGGTGGACCTGCACGGGGGCACGATCAGGGTGGCCGAGTCGCGCCGGGGCTGCCGGATACGGCTCACCCTGCCGGGCCAGCCCGACCGGGTCTGACGGCCGGCACCCCGGGGCCCGTCGTCACGGTGCGCGCACGGCGGTGGGGACCGCCTCGCCGGGCGTGGGGCGACGGGGGCGCGGGGCGCGGTCCCGGCATGTCCGTCGTATCATCTCTCGGCCCCACTCGTCCGGCCGCGGTGACCGCGCACGGTCCGCACTTGACGGTTCCCTTACCTTTTCCTATCGAATCAGATGCAGTTCCCGGCCTCACATGCGCCGAAACGCACCCGTGACTGTGATCTAGGCGACGTCTGAGCGGCCAGGACTGCGCCGCGCGCCCCTACAGGCGTAGCCTTGATTTTCGCTGTCCATAGACCTGCGAAGCGGAAGAGGGCGGTTGCCGCCGTGTCGCCACAGTCCCCGAACACCTCCAGCGTCGAGACCGACCAAGGGGCAGGGAAGAAGAGCCCCGCCGCCGGCTTCGGCGCCAACGAATGGCTCGTTGACGAGATCTACCAGCAGTACCTGCGAGACCCGAACTCCGTGGACCGGGCCTGGTGGGACTTCTTCGCCGACTACAAGCCCGGGGACCGGGCGACGGCGTCCACCGACGGCGAGGCCACCCAGACGCAGGCAGCGGCGCCCGCCCCCGCGGCCCCGGCCCAGCCGGCGACGTCCGCCGCCCCGCGCGCGACGGCGGCCCAGCCCGCGGCGTCCGCGTCCGCCGCCCAGCCCGCGGCGCCCGCGCGGACGGCGCCGGCGCAGAGCGCCCCGGCGAAGGCGGCCCCCGCGGCGGCACCCGCCAAGGCCGCGCCCGCCAAGCCCGCCAAGCCGGCGGCGCAGCCGGCGCCCGAGGCCGCCGACGGACCGGAGTACGTGACGCTCCGCGGCCCGGCCGCCGCCGTCGCGAAGAACATGAACGTCTCGCGGGAGATGCCGACGGCCACGTCCGTCCGCGCGGTCCCCGTGAAGCTGCTCTTCGACAACCGCATCGTCATCAACAACCACCTCAAGCGCGCCCGCGGCGGCAAGGTGTCGTTCACGCACCTCATCGGCTACGCCATGGTGCAGGCGCTGAAGGCGATGCCGTCGATGAACCACGCGTTCGCCGAGAAGGACGGCAAGCCGACGCTCGTCAAGCCGGCCCACGTCAACCTCGGCCTCGCCATCGACCTCGTGAAGGAGAACGGCGACCGCCAGCTCGTCGTCGCCGCCATCAAGAAGGCCGAGACCCTCAGCTTCTTCGAGTTCTGGCAGGCGTACGAGGACGTCGTGCGCCGCGCCCGCACCGGGAAGCTCACGATGGAGGACTTCACCGGCGTCACCGCCTCCCTCACCAACCCCGGCGGCATCGGCACCGTGCACTCCATGCCGCGCCTGATGTCCGGGCAGGGCCTGATCATCGCCGTCGGCGCGATGGAGTACCCGGCGGAGTTCCAGGGCACCTCGCAGGAGACGCTGAACCGCCTGGGCATCTCCAAGGTGATGACGCTCACCTCGACGTACGACCACCGCGTCATCCAGGGCGCCGCCTCCGGCGAGTTCCTGCGCCAGATGAGCCAGCTGCTGCTCGGCGAGAACGGCTTCTACGACGACATCTTCGAGGCCCTGCGCATCCCGTACGAGCCGGTCCGCTGGCACCGCGACATCGACGTCAACCACGACGACGACGTCACCAAGGCCGCCCGCGTCTTCGACCTGATCCACGCCTACCGGGTCCGCGGCCACCTCATGGCCGACACCGACCCGCTGGAGTACCGCCAGCGCAAGCACCCCGACCTCGACATCAAGGAGCACGGGCTCACCCTGTGGGACCTGGAGCGCGAGTTCGCGGTCGGCGGCTTCGCCGGCAAGTCGATGCTGAAGCTCCGCGACATCCTCGGCGTGCTGCGCGACTCGTACTGCCGCACCACCGGCATCGAGTACATGCACATCCAGGATCCGAAGGAGCGCAAGTGGATCCAGGACCGCGTGGAGCGTCCGCACCGGCCGCCGGAGCGTGAGGAGCAGCTGCGGATCCTGCGCCGGCTGAACGCCTCCGAGGCGTTCGAGACGTTCCTCCAGACGAAGTACGTGGGGCAGAAGCGGTTCTCCCTGGAGGGCGGCGAGACCGTCATCCCGCTGCTGGACTCCGTGCTCGACGAGGCCGCGGGCGCGCGGCTGGACGAGGCCGTGGTCGGCATGGCCCACCGCGGCCGGCTCAACGTGCTGGCCAACGTCGTGGGCAAGTCGTACGCGCAGATCTTCCGGGAGTTCGAGGGGAACCTCGACCCGAAGTCGATGCACGGCTCGGGTGACGTCAAGTACCACCTGGGCACCGAGGGCACCTTCACGGGCCTGTCGGGCGAGACGATCAAGGTGTCGCTCACGGCCAACCCCTCCCACCTGGAGGCCGTGGACCCGGTGGTGCAGGGCGTGGCCCGCGCCAACCAGGACATCATCGGCCGGGGCGGCAAGGACTTCACGGTGCTGCCGATCCTGATCCACGGCGACGCCGCCTTCGCCGGCCAGGGCGTGGTGGCCGAGACGCTGAACATGTCGCAGCTGCGCGGGTACCGCACCGGCGGCACGGTCCACATCGTCATCAACAACCAGGTGGGGTACACCGCCACCGCCGCCGCGGCCCGCTCCTCCACGTACTGCACGGACGTGGCCCGCATGATCGAGGCGCCGATCTTCCACGTCAACGGCGACGACCCCGAGGCCGTCTGCCGGGTGGGCCGGCTGGCCTTCGAGTACCGGCAGGCGTTCCACAAGGACGTCGTCATCGACCTCGTCTGCTACCGGCGCCGTGGCCACAACGAGACGGACAACCCGTCCTTCACCCAGCCGCTGATGTACGACCTGATCGACAAGAAGCGCTCGGTGCGCAAGCTCTACACCGAGTCGCTGATCGGCCGCGGCGACATCACGCTGGAGGAGGCCGAGCAGGCACTCCAGGACTTCCAGGCCCAGCTGGAGAAGGTCTTCAAGGAGGTCCGCGAGGCGACGGGCAGCCCGGCCCCCGCACAGGTCCCGCCCGCGCAGCCGGAGTTCCCGGTCGCGGTGGAGACCGCCGTGAGCCAGGAGGTCGTCAAGCGGATCGCCGAGTCCCAGGTCAACATCCCCGACCGGATCACCGTCCACCCGCGCCTGCTGCCGCAGCTGCAGCGCCGGGCGGCGATGGTCGAGGAGGGCACGATCGACTGGGCCATGGGCGAGCTGCTGGCGATCGGCTCGCTGCTGATGGAGGGCACGCCGGTGCGCCTGGCGGGCCAGGACTCCCGGCGCGGCACCTTCGGCCAGCGGCACTCGGTGATCATCGACAGGACCACCGGCGAGGACTACACCCCGCTGCTGTACCTCACCGAGGACCAGGCCAGGTTCAACGTCTACGACTCGCTGCTGAGCGAGTACGCGGCGATGGGCTTCGAGTACGGGTACTCCCTGGCCCGGCCGGACGCACTGGTGATGTGGGAGGCGCAGTTCGGCGACTTCGCCAACGGCGCGATGACCGTCATCGACGAGTTCATCTCCTCGGCGGAGCAGAAGTGGGGCCAGACCTCCGGCGTCACGCTGCTGCTGCCCCACGGCTACGAGGGCCAGGGCCCGGACCACTCCTCGGCCCGCATCGAGCGCTTCCTCCAGCTGTGCGCGCAGAACAACATGACGGTGGCGATGCCCACCTCGCCGGCGAACTACTTCCACCTGCTGCGCTGGCAGGTCCACAACCCGCACCACAAGCCGCTGGTCGTCTTCACCCCGAAGTGGATGCTGCGCCTGAAGGCGGCGACGTCCTCGGCGGAGGAGTTCACCCAGGGCGGCTTCCGCCCGCTGATCGGTGACTCCACGGTGGACCCGGCGGGCGTGCGCAAGGTCGTGCTGTGCAGCGGCAAGGTCTACTACGAGCTGGCCGCGGAGCGCGAGCGGCGCGACGCGCGCGAGGTCGCGCTGGTGCGGCTGGAGCGGCTCTACCCGCTACCGACGGAGGAGATCCAGGCCGAGCTCGCCCGGTACGCGGGCGCGTCGACCCTCGTGTGGGCGCAGGAGGAGCCGGCCAACCAGGGCGCCTGGCCGTTCATCGCGCTGAACCTGGAGCACGAGCTGACGCGGGTCTCCCGCCCGGCCTCGTCCTCGCCCGCGGTCGGTTCGGCCAAGCGGCACCAGGACGAGCAGCAGCAGCTGCTGAACGAGGTCTTCGACCTCTGACCCGCACGCCGGGGGCCGCGTCGCGGTCCCCGGCCCGCTGGCGTCGAGCCCCTGTCCGCGCGATCGCGAGGATCACGTGAGCAGGGGCTCGAAGTCCCAGTAGGGGCGGGCCCGGTCCCGGGCGGAGACGGTGTGGATGTGCTGGGAGCCGAGGGTGGAGATCAGGCCGGAGAGAGCCTCCTCCTCGATCTGGTCGGCGTCCTTGTTCTGGCGCACGGAGCGCAGGTCCATGGCGAGCGCGAGCTGGCAGGAGAGGGACAGCGGGTGGCGCGGGCCCAGCATGGCGGCGGCACGGCGCGCCGTGTCGCGACTGAGGTGCACGGCGCCCTCGACGTCGCCGGCCAGACTGCGGGCGGCCGAGGCGTTAAGCGCGGTACCCAGGGTCCAGGGATGGTCGGGGCCGAGGGCGCGGGCCATGTCGGCCAGGCACTCCTCGGTCAGCAGCTGTGACTGCTGCCGCTCGCCGGCGGCCCGTAGCACCAGGGCGTGGTTGACGGTGACGCCGAGGGTGTACGGGTGGTGGGGGCCGAGCTGGATGCGGTACCGCTCCATGACCTGCTCCCCGACCTCACGGGACTGGTCGAGGTTGCCGTGGGCGCGTTGGACGAACGCATAGCACGTGGCGATGCGCAACGTCAGGGGGGAGCCCTCGCCCAGGACGCGCTCGGCCCGCTCCAGCAGGTCGCCCAGACGGGCATGGGCGGCGGCACGCTCCCCGACGCGCAGCACGCACAGCGCGAGGTTCTGCTCGGCGGTGAGGGTCTGGGGGTTGTCCACGCCCATGACCATGCGGTGGACGTCGACGCTCTGCTCCTGCACGGACAGGGCCTCGGCGTACCTGCCGAGCAGCCGCAGGTCGAGGGCGTAGGCGTTCTCCGAGGAGAGCGAGTAGTTGTGGCGCGAGCGTAGCAGCTCGCGGCGGTCGGCGAGGTTCTTGCGGTTCAGTTCCAACGCGTCCTCGTACCGGCCCAACAGCCGCAGCGTGGCAGCGAGGTTGTGACGGGAGTTTAGGGTGCGGGCGTCCGCCTCGCCGACGACCTCCTGGTGGCCCTCCAGAGCCTGCCGCGTGGCCTCCAGTGCCTCCTCGTAGCGAGCCAGGCCACGCAGGTCGGCCCCCAGGCCCTCCAGGGCTCGGAGCACGCTGGGATGACGCTCGCCGCGCACGACACTGAGGTGCTCGATGACCGAGCGGTCCAACCTCTCGCAGCGCGCGTAGTCTCCGGTGGCCCGCACGAGGGTGGCCTGCTCGGAGGCGAGGTCCGACAGCACCGGGTCCTCGGGGGCGAGGATCTCCCGCCACGCCTGCTCGACGCGCTCGGAGAGCTGGACGCCCGCGGTGTACTCCCCGGCGAGGTACAGGTACCGCAGGCAGTTGAAGACCAGCCTCCGGACGTCGCGGTGGGTGCTGCGCAACGCGCCCGACGCCTCCAGGTGCGGCACGATCTCCGCGAACCGCGGCCAGCGGCGGGTGTCCGTGGGCCGCAGCGGGTCGGCGGCAGCCAGCGAGCGCCGCACGGCCCGGGAGAGGACCTCTCGATCCCCCTCCTCCATGCTCTCCCGCACCGTGTGGCTGACCATGCGGTGCAGGTGGATCGTGCCGGCGCTGGTCGGGTCCTCGTCGTTCTCCGGGGCCTCGAAGCGGATCACGGAGTGCTGCACCAGGCGCCCGACGGCGGCGTTCCACCGCAGCGTGTCGTCCATGAGGCCGGCCAGCTGCTCGGGCAGCTCGGCCGTGGGCACGCCCCGCAGCAGGTGCACCGGGATGGCGCCGGGGGCGAAGAAGGCACACAGCCGCAGCAGCTCCACGGCTTCGCGGGCGGTCTCCCGCAGCCGGTTGAGCAGTATGGAGAAGGCCGTGTAGTACGACATGGGGAAGTCGGGGGCGACGCGCAGCCCGGCTTCCAGGTCGGCGCCGTCACGCAGCATCCGCACGTACTCGGTGACGGACATGGTGGAGTCGGTGAGCCAGCCGGCGGTCTGGTCCAGTGCCAGCGGCAGGTCGCCGAGGGCCTCGGCGAGCTCGTTCGCGTCGGCCGGCTCGATGCGGGGAGCCCGGCGGCGGATGAACGCCACCGACTCCTCGCGGCTGTACACCGGGAGCTCCACGAGCTGGGTGTTGTGCTGGTCCCACTCGCGGTTCTGCGAGGTGATCAGCACGTGTCCCGGGCCGGTGGGCAGCAGGTCGGCGATGGCCGCCGGGTCGTCGGCGCCGTCGAGCACCAGCAGCCAGCGGGTGTAGGGCACGCCGCGGCGCAGCGCCTCGCGCACGGCGCGCAGCCGCTCGCCGTAGTCGGCGCCCGTAGTGAGGTCGAGGGCGGGCGCCAGCTCGGCCAGCCGCTGGCGCAGCGTGCCGCGCTGGTCGGCCGGCACCCACCACGCCATGTCGTACTCGGGCCCGAAGCGGTGGACGTACTCGGCGGCGGTGTGCGTCTTGCCGACGCCCGACATGCCGGTGAGGGTGACCACGCCGGCGCCCGGCTCGGCTCGCTGCAGCAGGTCGTAGATGTCCTGGAGGATCGCCTCCCGCCCGGTGAACCGCGTGTTGCGCCGGGGGACGCCGCTCCAGACGCGGGGCTGCTCCTGCGGGAACCGGGGTCCGGAGCGCAGGCTCTGGTGGGCGCCGGTCGAGGTGAGGGAGGACCCGCGCTGGGCGCGCAGCCCGAGCAGGCCCAGCAGGCGGCGCTCGGCCTCACGGGCGCCGATCCCCCACAGCTCGGCGGCGCCGCCGAACGCGGCGGCGGCGGGCGGCACCGGCTGGGCGTCGACGGTGACGGCGGCGAAGCGGTGGGAGTTCGGGGCGACGACGGCGTGCAGCGCGCGGCGCCACTCCTCGGGGGAGCGGGGGCCGAGCTTGAAGTACCAGTCGGACAGGACGACGAGCAGCCTGCCCCGGACGAGCAGGAGGTCGCTCAGGGCCTCCTCCAGGGGAACGTCGACCACCGGGTCCCAGCGCAGGTACGTGACGCGGCAGCCGTGACGTTCGAGGCGGTCCCCGATCCACACGGCCCACGCCCGGTTGAAGCCCGCGAAGCTGATGGTGATCTGCCGCGGCTCGGCATCTCTGTCCACTGCGTGGCTCCCCTTCGTCGCGACGGTCCGTCAGCTTCCCCTGAGGGGAACATACACCGGGTGTCCGTCAGGTAACCGCCCACGGCGCGTGCTGGCGCAGCCAGAGCGTGCGGGCGGTCTCGACGTAGGCGGTCGCGCGCACCAGATGGCCGGTGGGGGGCGGCAGTTCGCGCAACTCCTCGTGACGCTCCGTCATGGCGGCGGCGAACCTCCGGCCGGCGTCGGTCAGTCTGCGGGAGCCGCGCAGCACCGGCAGCACGGCGCCGACCTGGGTCCAGCAGCGGGCGTGTGCCGCCCAGGCGTGGTCGCGTGCCGCGGGGTCGGGGAGGGCGAGGGCGAGCCGCTGCCACAGGGCGGCGAGGGCGAGGTGGGAGTACGCGCCGTGGAGGAGGCCGTCGAAGGGGCGCGGGTCGGGGCGCCAGGGGGCCCAGTGGCGGCACTCGTCGCCCGCGGTGTGGAGGGGGGTGAGCTCGCTGAGGGCCGCCAGCTTGGCGTGCTGGAGCTCGTGGGTGAGGGCGGCTGCCAGCAGCGCGGGGCTCGGCGGCGGACTGGCGAGGACCGCGCCGAAGGCGCGCGGGCTGGTGCCGCTGGCGAGGCGCTTCTCGCTGCCGCGGCCGGGTACCTGGCCCGCCCGCGCGGGTCCCCGGGGGGCGTTCGGGAGCCCCGGCGGGCTGGTCAGGGGGACGATGCAGTCGAGCAGGGCCAGCTCGGCGGAGCGGGCGGCGCCGCCGAGGCGCAGCAGCGGGAGGGCCTGGTCCCACAGTCCGGCCCACTGCTCGGCGCGGTGGTCGCGGTCGCCACCGGGGGCCTGGTGGGTGGCGGCGCCGGGGGTGGCCGCGAGGCGGCCGGGGTCGAGGTCGTCCAGCAGCACGGGCCGTGGCCCGCCGGACAGGGTGCGCAGCGGCAGCCAGCGAGGGTCGGGCGAACGCCAGGTGCCGTCGTCGTCGCGGCGTACCTCGACGGGCCGCTCGCCCGCGGTCCGCAGCGTCAGCCGGCCGTCGCCGCCGCTGAGGGTGGCGGGGGCGTCGTCGGGGGCGTCGCTGTGGAGGGCGCCGAGGGTGGGGAGGGTGAGGCGGCCGTCGCGGAGGCTGGCCTCGGAGGTGAACGCCATGCCGGCGCGGAGGGCCGCCGCGGCGGCGAGCGAGCCGAGGTGGGCCAAGTCGCGGGCGGTCTCGCGGGGCGCTCCGGCGTCGGCGAGCCGGCGGACGCAGGCCTCGGCCCAGGGGCCGGTCAGCGGGTAGAACAGCACGCGGCGGGCGGCCGGCGGCGCGACGCGCTCTGCGGCCTCCAGCAGGTCGGCGTGGTCGCGGGCGGCTCGGGCCAGGCGGGTGGTGGCGGCGTCGGTGGTGCGGGCGGCGTCCGCCACGCCGGCGGCGTCGACGGAGTCCACGGCGTCGAAAAGCATCCGCAGCAGCAGCAGGCGGCGGGTGTGCTGCCCGGCCGTGAGCACGTCGAGCTGCTCGGGTCCGCCGTCGGTCCGGCCGAGCATGTGGACGTCCTCGGCGCTCAGCACGGCGCTCACGCCGGCACCTCCCCCGGCTGGTCGCGGCTTGAGGGCTGTCCCGCGGTCCTCGGCGGGCTCGCGTCGCGCAGCGCCGCCGCGACGTGACGGATGAGGCGGTCGAGGTCGGCGCAGTAGACCGAGGGGTTACGGAAGCCGTGGCCCTCGCGGTACCGGTGGGCGTAGTGGCCGCCGCCGCAGACGTCGAGGAGGGGGCAGCGCAGGCAGGCCGGGGCCAGTGCGGCGCGGCCGGCCTGCCGGGCGGCGACGCCCGGGTGGTCGAGGGCCGCGTCGAAGGGGTCGCGGGCGACGTGCAGGCCGGTCGCCGCGGCGCCCGGATAGGTCACCTTGAGCGAGTCGACCTGCTCGACGCTGCCGTCGGTCTCCACGACCACGGCGGTGAAGGGCTGCAACCCCAGGGTCTCCCCGGCGGCGGGCAGGCCGAGCAGCAGCGCGATGCACTCCTGGAAGAGCCTGATCCGCGCCCCCCGGCGGTCCGCGTGCCACCAGAGGTCGAAGACGGCGGCGAGCCAGTCGCCGTACGGGGTGGGCCGCGCCGGCACGGGCACCTCGGCGCCCGGCAGGCCGGGCGGCGGCCTGCTCCAGGTGGCGTGGGGCAGGAGGAAGCTGATGGCCGGTGGGCCGAGGCGCAGCAGCGAGGTGTAGACCTCGGCCGGGTCGGTGTCCGGGTCGACGACGCTGATGAAGCCGGCGTAGGAGCGGCGGTGACGCGGCGTCGCCAGCAGCCGCGCCGCCCGCTCGACGGCGGGCCAGGCGGGCCGGCCGGCGTGGTCGACACGCCGCTCGTTGTGCGCGGCCAGGCCGCCGTCGAGGCTCAGGCCGACGCTGATCCGCGCCGCGGCGAGCCGCCGCAGCCGCGCCTCGGTGAGCAGCACGCCGTTGGTCTGCACGCTGGCGTGCACCTCGCAGCCGGCGGGGACGCGTTCGCGGGTCTCACGGACGAACGCGGCCAGCCGGGCCGGGTCCGTGAGCAGCGGCTCGCCGCCGTGGAGGACCAGCGAGACGGCGGGCAGGCGGTGGGTGGCGGCGTGCTCGGCGACGCGGTGGGCGACGTGGCGCAGCGTCTCGTCCGAGACGGACACGGGCTGGGCACGCCAGCCCTGGTCGGCCGCGAAGTACATGTAGCAGTAGTCGCAGGCGAGGTTGCAGCGGCTGTTGACCTTGACGACGAACTGACGGAACGGGACGGCCGGTGCGGGTGGGGGCGTCACGCGTTACTTCTTTTTCTTCTTGTCGTCATTGTCGCCGCTGGACCCCTGGTCGAAGTCCCACATACCGTCCGTCCGACTCGCCAGACGCTGACGAAGGTCGTCGAGCACCGCGCTGAGCACGGGGTGGTCCAGCCTGCGCAGCTCAGCGAGGCTCAGTCCGAGCAGATCCGGCAGCGGCTCCTGGGAGGGTTCCCTGGCCCCGAACGGCGACGGCGCGTATCGGTGCTGCCGTGGGCAGGGTGTCATCCGTCCTCCTCACGACAAGGGGGCGCTGCGGAGATTCCCTGATGTCCCGCCCCAGAAACCCCTTTCCCTCCCACGGCACGCAAACCAGCCAGGTGGCATAGTCCATGAGGCACCGCGCGCCGGGGCCGCGGCGTCACTCGTCGCGACGGAGGGCCGCCAGCAGCCGGGCGGTCTCCTCGCCCGCCTCACCGCCGTGATCGGGCAGCCGGCGCCAGCGCGCCAGGGCGGCACGGTACGCCTCCGTCGCCGCCATCGGGCGCAGCGCCGCCTCGTAGACGACGCCGCGCTGGTGCAGCGCCTCGGCGGCCAGCCGCACCGCGCTGTCGTCGTCGAGGGCGCCGACCGCCTGGGCCGCCTGGCGGTACGCCTCCGCCGCGAGTTCGAGCCGCTCCGGGCGGCGGGTGTGGCTGTGGGCCCTGCGGTGGGTCTCCCCCAGCTCGTACCAGGCGCTCGCGCGGGTCAACGGCTCGCGCGCGCCGAGGGCGGCGCGGTTGAACAGGTGCTCGGCCTCCCGCAGGTCGACCAGATCGCGCTCCCCCTCGTACCGGGCCGTCAGGGCCCGCCCGAGCAGCAGCAGCCTGACGGGCAGGCGGCGGTCGTCGGCCGGGGTCTCCATGCGGCAGTCCCGCAGCACCCGCACGGCCTGCGAGACGAACGGCAGGCCGTCGGGGAACGCGGCCCGGCGCAGCAGCGCGGCGCCCCACTCCTGGAGCACCTCCCCGTAGAGCGGCCCGCCGTCGCGCGGCACCAGCCGGCTGGCGCCGGCGAACTGCATGGCGGCGGTGACCAGGTCGGCCGGGGAGCCGTCCTCGGTGAAGCGGCGGGCGTGCCAGCGACCGGAGCGGATCAGGCAGGCGCCGTACAGCTCCCCGTCGAGCTCGGCGTCGTCGGCCAGCCGCCGCGCCTGGTCGATGATCTCCTCGGCGCGGCGCCAGTCGTGCTCGGTCAGCAGCAGGGCGTCCACCAGCTCCAGCAGCGCGTGGGCGGTGGCCGGCGGCGGCGCCGACTCGGCCGCGAGCGCGCGGCGGCCCTCGTCGAGGAAGGCCGCGGCCTGCTCCGCCGTGACCCGGGTCCGCTCCCCGTCGGGCTCGGCGCGCGCCAGCCGCAGCAGCGCCCGGCCGTGCGCGAGCGGCAGGGCGCTGGGCAGCGGCTCGCCGACGGGCCAGCCGTCGGCGATGGCCTCCAGCATGCCGACGCTCTCCTCGAGCAGCGCCGTGTCCCCGACGAGCCGCCACTGCTCCTGGAGGATCTCGACCCGCTCCAGCGCGGGCCCGAGCGCGTCCCTGGCGAAGAGGCCGGGCGTGGCGCAGACGGTGGCGAACTCCCGGTCCGCCTGGCGCCACAGCTCCAGCGCGCCGCGGGCGTCGCCGTAGTCCTGTCGCTCCCCGGCCTGCGCGGCCAGCGCCCTGGCGAGGATCGTGCGGGCGCGGACCGAGCCGAGGCCGTGCTTGCCGTCGCTGGCGGCGGCGATGCGGGCCGCCTGCCGGGCCTCGCGCAGCAGCGTGCCGTCGCGCTGGACGCGCCACAGCCGCAGCAGCAGCTCCGCGAGCTCGCTCCACAGCTCGGCGTCGGTGCCCTGGCCGAGCTCGCGCTGGCTGGAGACGGCCTCGCGCAGCAGGCCGACGGCGTCGATCAGGTGCCGCATCCGGCCGTCGGCGGCGTACCGCTCGGCCAGGGTCCTGGCCTGGGCGACGGCCTCGGCGGCGAACAGCGCGGCCTCCTCCGCACCGCCGTCCAGGGGCGTCGCGGGCGAGGTCTGCGCCGGCGCCTCGGGCAGGAAGCGGCGCAGCACCTTCGCCGCCACCTCGGCGAAGGGCTGGGGTGCGCGGCGGCGGCGGGGGCCGGGCTCCCGCGTGGGGCCCTCGGGCTGGGGGGTGCCGGTGAGCTGGGCCAGCGCGATGGCGGGAAAGTTCGGGCCGGCCTTGCCGAAGCGCTGCTCGACGTAGCCCGAGCAGTGTTTGAGGACGAGCAGCGCCTCGTCCTGGCCGAGGGAGGCGAGCAGCTCGTCGTGGACGCCGTCGGTGAACTCGTACCAGCGGCTGTCGCCCGACGACGCGTCGCCGGGGGAGACGACCTCGCGGCGGCGGAGCAGACCGCTGAGCATCACCTCCGACAGCTCGGCGGGCCCGGAGTCGGGCAGCATGGTCCGCTGGATGAGCTGCATGACGGGCAGGAAGAGCGGCGCGGCCGAGAGGTAGACCGCCAGGCGGACGGCGCCGGGCGAGGCGGTGGCGCGGAAGCGGGTCAGCAGGTCGACGGCTCGGGTGGCCGCGGGCGCGGCGCCGGCGTCCTGGTCCGCGCTCCCGCCCGTTCCCGCGCCGACGCCCGTTCCCGCGCCGACGCGTCCGCCGGGGCGGCCGCCCGGGGCGGCGGGCCGGCTGGCGCGGCGGCGGGCGGGGGCGGCGGGCTGGTCGGGGCGCGCCCAGCCGACGGCCGCGCGCACCGGGCGGCTGCCGGAGCCGGCCAGCAGCCCGGCCCAGGCGCCGAGGGCCGCCGCGGTGGGCGGCAGCACCGGCACCGGGACCGCGCCGTGCGCGGCGGCGGGCGGGCGGCGGTGGTCGGCGGCGGCGAACCGCAGCTGCGCGGAGCCGCCCGGCCCCTCCTCCCGCAGCAGCGTCCCGAACGAGACGGGCAGCCGGGTGCGCGACCACAGCCGCTGCGGCAGCGGCTGCACGACGGCCACCTGGGCGTGCCGGGAGAGGCGGTGGAGCAGCCGGTGGGCGGAGCCGGCGTGCCACAGCGGGCCCGCGCAGTCGCTGACGACGACGGTCAGCCGGCGTCCCGTCGGGTCCATCAGCTGGCGGACGGGGCGCAGCGCGCCGCCGTGCCGGGCGTCGGCCTCGAAGCGGCGGCTGATCGCGGGGGTGCCGTCGGGGGAGGTGTGGAGGTAGTGCACCTGGATGTCGCGGAAGGCGCCGAGGCGGGTGAAGACCTCGGTGAGCTCGACGAGCATGCGCTGCCACACGCGCATGGCGGAGGCCGCGTCCATCAGCAGCTGGAGCTCCAGGTGCCCGCGGGCGGGGGTGTGGAAGACGGGCAGCAGCAGCCCGCCGGCGCGCGCCGTGCTCTCGACGGTGGCGCGTTCGTCGAGCTCGCCCCGGTCGGCGCGGGGCGGCGGGGTGGGCGGCCGGTAGCGCTGCAACGGCCGCAGGGCGCGCTCCAGGTCGAGCAGCCCCGGCAGGGCGCGGGCCTCGGGCACGCCGACGCGCAGCGCGTCGCGGGGCAGGGAGGAGAGGGTGTCTCCGGAGCCGGCGGGGTCGGGGTAGAGGGCGACGGTGGGGTCGCCGGGGCGGGGGGCGCGGCGCGGGCGCTCGCCGCCGTCGGCGCGGTCCTCGGGCGGGGTGGTCGACTCCTCCGGGGCGTCCGCGGCCGGGGGTGACGTCGGCTTGCTGCCGGAGGCGTCGGGGCCGGCGGAGCTCTGCGGCGTGGCGCCGGGCGGCTCCTCGGCGCCGGGGGCGGAGGGCCCGGCGGGCGGGCAGGCCGTGGGGTGGGAGAAGCGCGCGAGCCACAGGGCGTCGGCCAGCCCCCGCCAGTCGGGGTCGAGGCCGGCGCCGCGCAGCACGCGGACCAGTCCCGGCAGGCCCTCGGCGGGACGGGGGCGCGCGGGATTCTGGCCGTCGTCGCCCGGCGGGGCGGGCATGGCGGACACGGCCCCTACCTCGGCCGGTCGAGGCGCTGGATGAGCATGTCGGCGAGGCGGTCGCGGGTGAGGGGCTCGGAGTGGTGGGTGAGGTAGATGGCGTTGAGCAGCTGGTCGGTGGCGAGCTGCTCGGTGCGGGAGCGCTCCAGGAAGCGGGCGATGAGGTCGTCCCCGACGCGGGCCAGCTCGTCCCCCAGGTGGGCGCGGACCACGGTGGCGAGCCGCTCGTGGTCGGGCCTGCCGAGCTCCAGGTGGATGCAGCGGCGCAGCAGGGGGGCGGGGAAGTCGCGCTCGCCGTTGCTCGTGAGGACGACGAAGGGGAAGGAGCGACAGCGGACCCGGCCGTCGCGGAGCGTCACCTGCTGGCCGTCGTGGGTCAGGACGGTGACCTCCGGCTCGCGCTCGGCGATGCGCTCCAGCTCGGGGATGGTGAACTCGCCCTCCTCCAGGACGTTCAGCAGGTCGTTGGGGAGGTCGATGTCGCTCTTGTCGAGCTCGTCGATGAGCAGCACCCGGGGCACGGCGGTCGGCAGCAGCGCCGTGCCGAGGGGGCCGAGGCGCAGGTAGCTGCCGATGCCGCCGACGGGGACGGGGGGCACGACGCCGGTCGGGACGCCGGCGGCGCGGCTGCTGGCCGCGATCTGGGTGTCCTGGAGGCGGGCGATCGCGTCGTAGTGGTACAGCCCGTCGCCGAGGGTGGTGCGGGAGACGATCGGCCAGTGCAGGACGCGGCCCAGCCTCAGCTCATGGGCGACGGCGTGGGCGAGGGTGGACTTGCCCGTGCCGGGACTGCCGGTGACCAGCAGGGGGCGGCGGAGGTAGAGCGCCGCGTTGATGATCTCCAGCTCCTCGGGGCTGGGGCGGTGCATCTCGGCCATGTGCCGGAACGCGCCCAGGCGGCGGGTGGAGGTGCTGTCGGTGTCGGGCGCGGGCGCCACCAGGGGACCGCCGTCGAAGTCGCGCCAGGGTGGCGCCTTGGGGAGGGCGCGGATGCCGTCGTGCGGCTCGCCGGTGCCGCGGTATATCAGCCATTCCCGGGCGGGCGGCTCCTCGGCGACGCTGTCGTGCGGGCCGGGGTTCTGGTCAGACACAGCCACAGCATGCTCCTCGTCGCTCGTACGCCGCTGAAGGGGAAGCCGTCCGTGCTCCGACGCTATCGCGACCGGCACCGCCGGGCGCTGGATCGACGGCCGCTCGACTGACGAGAGTCGGGCCGTGGGCGGGCTCGGCGCGCGACACCTGACGGGGTGCCACCTCATGGGAGATCAGCTCATGGAACATCAGCGCGTGGAAGCCGGGCACGTGGAAGCCGGGCACGCGCGGGGCCTGTGGGCGGCGGACGGTCCGGCCGCCGGGCCGCGTCACGGCGCCTCCAGCGGCTCGTCGGCGCCGGGGAGGACGTGCCCCGGGTGCGCGTAGTGCAGCGCGAGCCCCGCGGACCAGTACGCCTCGGGCACGCCGTTGCCGACGTCGGCGCGCAGCCGCCACAGGGCGTCGGGCAGCTCGCCGCCCCGCCCCGCGGCGGCGACGGTGGCGACGACGCCCCGGTGGAGGTCGCCGCAGCCGGGCTCGTGGGTGTGGGGGCCGCGACGCCACAGGACCACGTCGAAGCCGCCGGTCAGGACCTGGGAGAGGGCGAACGGGTCCCCGCCGCCGTCCCCGCCCGCGCCGCTGCGGCACAGGACGGGCACCGTGTCCTCGGGCTGGACGGACAGCGTCGACGCGTCGGCGAGCGGGCGGCGGTGGCCGCCGAGGCAGTCGAGGACGACCGGGTTCATGCTGTCGAGGTGGAGCCTCTTCCAGCGGATCTGGCGCTGTGAGGCCAGCAGCTCGTCCTCGTGCGCCGGGGGGTGGTCGACGCAGCGGACCACCACGGGGCGCTCCTCGCCCAGGCACGGGCTCGCCGCGCCGCCCTCCTCGGAGACCTGCCAGCCGTCCACGGGGAGGCCGATGCGCTCGTAGGGCAGCGCGGCCTGGACCATGACGGGCCGCCCGGCCTCGTCGCAGCGGCGGATCGCCTCCTGGAGCGCGGCCCGCAGCCTGGCCGGCGGCGGGTCGTACTCCTCGGCGTCGGTGTCGGCGTCGACGACGGCGAGCTCGCCGTCGGGCAGGGGCGCGTACACCTCCCAGTCGAAGTGCTGGGGATCCCAGGCGTGCTCGGTGATCGACAGCAGCACGAAGGGCTGCGTGCCGGCGGGCGCGGTCGCGTCGGGCGCCGGGTCGTCGACCGGGGAGAGCGCCGGCCCCGCGCTCCCCGCACGTCCGGCGGCCACCGCCTCGCGGCGGTCGGCCCCGGCGCGGCGGGCGATGTCCCGGGAGTGCTGCTCCTCGTAGAGCATGCTGCGCACGTAGTGCGGGAGCACGAGGTCGGCGGCGGTGCGGTGGGCCCACTCCAGCAGCTGGTCCTCGGTGCCGGACCGGGCGGCGAAGGGGTGGAGGGCGGTGGCGGCGTGGACGGCGTACCGCAGGACGGTCTCCGCCTCGCTGCGTCCGGGGCCGAGGTCGTAGAGGAGACCGAGCCCGTCGCGCCAGCCACGGGGCGCGGGCAGCGCGCCCTGGAACGGCCGGCCGCGCAGCTCGGTGATCATGCGGTTGAGCGTCTGGACGCTGGCCGGGGGCGGCAGCTCCGCGAGCAGGCCGAGCAGCTCGACGCGCTGACCCGGCGTCAGCCTGCGGCGGGCCGGACCCGGCAGGACGGTCTGCACGTCGGTCCACGTGTCGTCCGGGGCGCCGGCGTCGAGGTGCCGGTCGCGGTGGTACCGGTCGTGGGCGTGCGTCACGCGGTGGTAGAGGTCGTCGCGCTCCTCGCGCAGCGGCGCGGGCGGCTGGGGAAGTCGTCGTAACTGCAACGCCGACACGCCGAGGCCGCCGTCCCGGCCGCCGGTGCGGCGGCCCTTGACCACGCCGATCACCTCGCCGCTGGTCAGGTCCACCAGCGGCCCGCCCGAGGTGCCGGGCGGGATCTCGTCCTGGCTGGTGATCTTGAGCTCGCCCGAGGTGCCCACGTCGCCGCTGATGGTGCACCGGCCGCTGATCGGCTCGACGCAGCCGTCGATCTCGGCGTGGCCGAGGAAGGCGACCTCGCCCGAGGTGAAGAACGCCTGGGTGCGCTCGGTGAGCCAGACGCAGTCCCGGGGGGCGGGCTCCAGGACGCGGACGAGCGCCAGGTCGGGCGGCGGCCAGCGGCCGGCCGTGCGGTGCTCCCACGGCTGGGCCCACTCGACGACGCCCCGCACGGGACGGTCGCTGTCGCGGAAGCTCAGCGCCACCTCGCGTCTTCCTCCCTCGGCCATCCCCCCGCGAAGTGCCACGTGAGCGCAGGTCAGAACCCAACCCGGAGCCACCTGGAAGCCGCTCCCCCACAGCCGCGCGCCGCGCGACCCGGCCTCACCGTGGTGCTCGTCACCGTCATACCCTGCCGAGAGGGAATGGATGCGCACGGTCGCCGCGGCGGCGAGCGGCGCGAGGATCTCGAAGGGATCCCGCTCGGGACCGTGTGCGCCCCCGGTGCCCTCCCATGTCATCCCGCCTGCCCCACGTCCTCCGGCGGCGCGCCCCGCCAGGTGAGCGTGACCGTGATCGCCCCCTTCGCCTCACCGTCCGCCAGCAGTCCGACGACCTTTCCCGAGCGGGCGGCGATCTCGACGCCGAAACTCACGCTGACCTCGTCGGGGCTGACGGCGCGCGCGCCCTCGGCGACGCTGGCGGCCACGCCGGTGATCAGGCCCCTCAGGCTCTCCATGCGCGTGGCGAGCCGCTCGCCGAGGCCGGCGTCCGCGTAGGTGGAGCCGGCGCCGGGCTCCGCCAGATCCTCGACGTCCGAGACCCGGGCGAGGACGGACGTCCCGTCGGGCAACTGGATCCGGGTGACACCACTCGTCATGACGACCCCCCGTCGCGCCTGCGTCGCTCCTGGTGTGCGTGGTCCATGCAGGGTAACGGGCGGAACGGACGGGTGCCTATCCTGGGCGACGTGTACTTCACTGACCGTGGCATCGAGGAGCTGGAACAGCGGCGCGGCGAGGAGGAGGTCAGCCTGGGCTGGCTGGCCGAGCAGCTGCGTGTCTTCGTCGACCTGAACCCGGACTTCGAGGTGCCCGTCGAGCGCCTGGCGACGTGGCTCGCGCGGCTCGACGACGACGATCCCGACGACGTGTGACGCCGGCACGGGCACCGGCCCCGGGCACGGGCACGGTGCCACGCGAGGCACTCGCGACAGTCGCGAGTCCGTCGCGACAGCCGGACCCCCTTGACTTCCCCCGTACGCGATATATCGTGTTGCGCGTCAGACGCGATATACCGGGAGGTCCGGTGGCCAGGACATCCGAGTGGTCCCTCTGCGAGGCGCGGACGCTCCGCCTCGACGAGCCGCTCGTCGAGGAGCTGCACATCCGCGTCGTCGGCGGCACCGTCAACGTGGTCGGCACCGCCGACTCCACCACCCTGGTCGAGGTCGCCGAGGTCCACGGCCCGCCGCTCGTCGTCCGGCGGAGCGAGCGGCGCCTGACCATCGCGTACGAGGACCTGCCCTGGCGAGGGCTGCTCGGCTGGCTCGGCGGCGGAGCCCAGCGCCGGCACGCGGTGGTGTCGGTGCGCGTGCCCGCCGCCGCCCGCCTCAGTCTCGGCGTCGTCGGCGCCTCCGCCGTCGTCAGCGGCCTCTCCGGCGACACCGAGGTGCGCGGCGTCACCGGGGACACCACCCTCGTCGGCCTGTCGGGCCCCGTCCACGCCGACACCGTCTCCGGCGACCTCGACGCCCAGTCCCTCACCGGCACGCTGACGTTCAGCTCGGTCTCCGGTGGCCTCACCGTGGTCGACAGCACCTGTCCCCGGCTGGCGGGTGACTCCGTCAGGGGAGCCATGGTCGTGGACGCCGCCCCCGGCGCCGGCCCCGCCCACATCCGCCTCACCACCGTCTCCGGCGAGGTCGCGCTCCGCCTGGCGGACCCGGTCGACGCGCGGGTCCACGCCGCGACCACGAGCGGGGCCCTCTCCTCCGGCTTCGCCGAGCTCACCCCGCGCGGGCCGCGCGGCGCCCGGCGGCTGACCGGCAGGCTCGGCTCGGGTGCCGGCAGCGTGCACTGCTCCACCGTCTCCGGCTCGATCGCGCTGCTGCGCCGCCCCGGCCTGCCCGAGGAGGAGCCCGTCGTCGCCTCCCTTAAGGACGTGTGACATGCCCCCTGTCTTCGGCCACGGCCGCCTGCGGCTGTACCTGTTGAAGCTGCTCGGTGAGTCCCCGCGGCACGGCTACGAGGTGATCCGCCTGCTGCGGGAGCGCTTCGAGGGCATGTACGCCCCCTCCGCCGGCACGGTCTATCCCCGGCTCGCGAAGCTGGAGGCCGAGGGGCTGGTCAAGCACGCCGAGAGGGGTGGCCGCAAGGTCTACAGCCTCACCACCGACGGCGAGGCCGAGCTGCACGCCCGCGAGGAGGAGCTGACCGCGCTGGAGCGGGAGATCCGGGACTCGCTGGCCGCGCTCGCGGCCGAGATCCGGGAGGACGTCTCGGGGTCGGCCTCCGCGCTGCGCCAGGAGGTGCGGCGGGCGGCGGCCGAGGCGCGGGCCGAGGCCCGCTCGGAGCGCGCGGCCGGCGGCCGCCGGGCGGCCGGCTTCCGCGCCGGCGAGCGCGCTGGCACGGAGGGCGGCGGCGCGACGCGGCAGGACCGGGAGGAGCGCGCGGCCACGCGGGAGCAGTTCGAGCAGGCCGCCCGGCGCATCCAGGAGCGGGTCCAGTCCCGCGCCTCCGTGGGCGACTGGTCGGGCGCCGTGCGGGAGGGGCTCCAGGGTCTCGGCCACGAGTTCGGCGGCCTGGGCCCGTTCGCCGACCGCCCCACCTCGCCCTGGCACGTCTGGGCCCCGCCGCCCGAGGAGGAGGCGGAGTCCCCCGGGGGCACGCCCCGGCCCGGGACGGACACCGGCACGGGCACGGACACCGAGGAAGAGGCGGGGGCCGCCGCCGGCCCTCGCCCCGGCCAGGAGTCGGTGCCCGACCCCGAGCGGGAGCTGCTGCGCCTCCTCGACGGCCTCCGGGACGACGTGCGGGACGCCGCCCGCGACCACGGCGTGAGCCAGGAGCAGTTCCGCGAGGCCCGCCGCACCCTCTCCGAGACCGCCGCCCACCTGGTGGCCCTGCTCCGCTCCCGGCGCGAGGACTGAGCGGCCCGCCTCCCTGTCGCAGGCGCGTTCACGCCCGGTCGCCGCGCCCGTCCGCGGAGGGCGGATCGCCGGGCACGAGGACGCCCCGGGCCGGCGGGGACCCGCGTCGCCTCGGCCGGGATCGCCGGCGCCGGCTACGCGAGGACCGCCGTGGCCTCGACCTCGACCAGCAGGTCCGGTTCGCCGAGGGCCGCGACGCCGAGCAGGGTGATCGGTTTGACCGGGTCGACGCCCAGCCTCTCCGCGGCCCGGCCCACGCCCTCCCCCAGCAGCGGCATCTTCTCGGGGCTCCAGTCGACGACGTAGACGGTCAGCTTCGCCACGTCGTCGAAGGAGCCGCCGACCTCGGCCAGGGCGGTGGCGACGTTGAGATAGCACTGCTCGACCTGCGCGGCGAAGTCTCCCTCCCCCACGGGACGGCCGTCGGCGTCACGGGCGACCTGGCCGGCGAGGAACACCAGCCGCGAACCGGTGGCGACCGCCATCTGCCGGTAGACGTCGGGCTTCGGCAACCCCTCGGGATTGATCAGGGTCACGGACATGAGCGGCCTCTTCCTCGTGGTTCCGGGGGACGGCGGGAGCAGCCCCCATGAAAGCATAGCGCTGCTATGTATTGTGAGGGCATGGCGAGGACGAAGGATCCGGCGGTCCGCACCCTGCTGCTCGACCGAGCCGCCCGCATGCTCCGCACCAGGCAGCCGGTCACGCTCCGCGCCCTGGTCGCCGGCACGGGCGTGTCCACGATGGCCGTCTACACGTACTTCGGCGGCATGGACGGCATGTGGTCAGCGCTGCGACAGGAGGGCTTCGTCCGCCTGGCCGCCGAGCTCGCGGCCGTCAGGCCGTCCGCCGACCCGGTGCGCGACCTCGCGGCGCTGGGCGCCGCCTACCTGGTCAACGCCCTGGAGAATCCCGATCTCTACCGCGTCATGTTCGACGCGGGCTTCGCCCTTCAGGACCCGGGCGGCGCGGACGACACGTTGCACCACCTCGTCCGCACCGTCGAACGGGCCCGGGAGCACGGCCGCTTCCGTCGCGAGGTCGACCCGCTGGAGTTGGCGACACAGAGCTGGACGATCGGCCACGGGATCGCCTCGCTCGTCGCCACCGGGCCCCTCCCGCGCCAGGCGCTGGCCCACGGCGTGCCCCTGCTGACCGCGCTCTTCACCAGCGCGGGAGACGAGCCCGAACGATGTCGCCGCTCGGTGGAGCGGGGCTGGGAGCGCGCCCTGGCCACCGCCCCCGGGCCCGGTCCCGGCTCCCGCGGTCGCGGAGCGGACTCCTAGCCGGTCAGGACGATCTTCCCGAACACGTCGCCCCGGTTGAGGCGTTCGAGGCCCTCACGGGCCCGGTCCATCGGGAGGGTGCTGTCGATCAGCGGGCGGACCCCGGTGCTGGCGCAGAAGCTGAGGAGGGAGGCCAGCTCCTCCTTCGTGCCCATGGTGACGCCGACGACCTTCAACTCCAGGAAGAAGACGCGGTTCAGCTCGGCGGCCGGCGGGTTTTGCCCCGAGGTGGCCCCGGAGATGACGAGCGTGCCGCCCGGCCTGAGGGAGCGCACCGAGTGCGCCCAGGTGGCGGCGCCGACCGTCTCGATCACCGCGTCCACCCGCCGCGGCAGGCGCTGGCCGGGCTCCACCGCGGCCTCGGCGCCGAGCTCCAGCGCCCGCGCGCGCTTGGCCTCGTCCCGGCTGGTGACGAAGACCCGCAGCCCCGCCGCGCGGCCGAGGACGAGCGCGGCGGTGGCGACGCCGCCTCCCGCGCCCTGCACGAGCACCGTGTCGCCGGGGCGCACGTCCGCGGCGGTGAAGAGCATCCGGTACGCCGTCAGCCAGGCCGTGGGCAGGCAGGCCGCCTCGGCGAACGTCAGCTCCGGCGGCTTCGGGAGCACGTTCCACTGCGGGACGGCGACGCGCTCGGCCAGCGTGCCCTGGTACCGCTCGCTCAGCAGCGAGCGGCGCTCGCCGGGGCCGACGCCGTGCCCGGTGGCGCCGATGACGGAGTGCAGGACCACCTCGTTCCCGTCGGAGTCGACGCCCGCGGCGTCGCAGCCGAGGATCATCGGCAGCTGCTCCCGGGTGATCCCGACGCCGCGCAGCGTCCACAGGTCGTGGTGGTTCAGGGTGGCGGCCCGGACGTGGACGACGGTCCAGCCCGGCGGCACCTCCGGCTCGGGTCGCTCGCCCAGCCGAAGCCCGTCCAACGGCTGGTCCCGGTCGAAGCTGGCGGCGTAGGCGGCGAACATGATCCTCACGCTAGCTGGTCCGTCCGCCATTCCGGAACAGGCGACGGGGTGTCACGATGGAGGCACACGGGGGAGGCCTGGGGAGGCGACAGCGATGAGCACGGTCTTTCTTCGGCGGTTGAGCCGCTGGCAGGCGGAGGGTGAGCGCGAGGACGTGGCCGACCTGTACGTCGGCGCGACGCGGGAGGTGCCCGGCGTCCGGCCGCTGGCCCGGGAGGAGTTCGTGCGCCGCTTCGTCGACCACGACATCCAGCGGCCCGGGTTCGACATGGTGATGGCCGGCGACCCGGCGCCGGCCGGGTACGCGTACGGCTTCCGCGCCGAGCGGGGCAGCTCCTGGTGGGACGGTTTCGCGGAGGTCCCCGCCGATCTCGGGGAGCTGACGCGCTCCCGGCAGATCCTCCTCGTCGGCGGCCTCGTGGTGACGCCGGCGCGGCGGCGCGCCGGGCTCGCCACGCGGATGGTGCGGGAGCTGCTGACGCGCACCGACGCCTCGTTGGCCCTCACGCTCGCCGAGCCGGGGAACGTCGCGGCCAGGTCCGCGCTGGTGTCCTGGGACTGGAGCAAGGCCGGGCAGCTCACGCAGGTCGACGGCGCGGGTCCGCTGGAGGTGTGGGCGCGCCGGCTCGGCGCCGGCTGACGGACGTCGCGGAGGCGGACGTCGCGGAGGCGGACGTCGGGAAACCGGACGTCGGGAAACCGGACGTCGCGGAGCCGGGGCGGGCCGGCAGGGGCTCAGCCGTGGAGCGGCACCCCCTTGGTGATCCTGTCGACGGCGTTGCGCGGCCCGTGGAGGCCGAGGCCCGCCAGGGACAGCTTCTCGGCCGCGACGGCCCGCACGGCCGCGCGGTTGGCCTCGTCGTGGTCGGTGGCGAAGAGGTCGTCGGTGTAGAGGGCGCACGCCACGGCGGGCCGGCCCAGGGCGCGCTCGTGGGCGCGGGCCATGCCGTCGGCGTCGGCCTCGAAGACCACGACGGGCTGGCGGAACATCGCGAGGTAGTGGTTGCCCGAACCGTCCTCGTAGGGCTCGCCCATGGTCTCCGGCCTGGCGTGGGCGAGGCCGCTGGCGAGGTAGGCGGTGACGTTGAGCCGCTGCCAGGTGGCGAGTCCCTCGCGGACGACGACGGCGATCTTGGTGTCGAAGCGCATGCGGCGATCCTGCCCCGGGGCGGCGGTGCGGGTCTTGGACGCTCGTGCGCGGTCAGGGGCGGGGCGGGGGCGGGATGGGGCCGGGGTGCGGGCGGCCGGCCGGGCGAGAATGGGCGGGTGAGGCAGGACTGGGCCGAGTACTGGCGCGACCCGCGCCGGCCGGTGGAGGCGATGCGCGCACACTTCACGCGCCACGTCTTCCGGCCGCACAGCCACGACGCGTACCTCTTCGGCGTCACCGAGTCCGGCGCCCAGCGCTTCCGGTGCCGCGGCGCGGAGCACGTCAGCAGCGCCGGGATGGTGATGGCGCTCAACGCCGACGAGCCGCACGACGGCTCCGCCGCCGTCGCCCCCGGGTTCACCTACCGCATGGTGCACCTCGGCCCCGAGGTGGTCAGGGAGGTGCTGGGCGGGGCCGCGCTGCCGCTCTTCGACCGGCCCGTGATCGACGACCCGGCGCTGCGTCGCGCCCTGCTGCGGCTGCACCACGCGCTGGCCGGGGGCGCGGGCCGGCTGGTCCGCGACGAGCGGCTGGCGGAGGCCGTGACCGCGATGGTGCGCGGCGCCGCGCGCCGGCCCGGCCGTCCCGCCCACGCGGTGGGGCAGGGCCGCGCGGCGGGCGCGACGGCGCGGCGGGCGCGGGAGCTGTTGACGGCGGAGTACGCGCGGGACATCGGCGCCGACGAGCTGGCCGAGGCGGCCGGGTGCAGCCGTTTCGCCCTCTACCGCGCGGTGCGCGCGACGTACGGCGTCTCCCCGAGCGAGCTGCAACGGCTGGTGCGGCTGCGGGCGGCCCGCCGCATGCTGGCCGCCGGCACCCCGGCGGCGGAGGCGGCCACGGCCTGCGGCTTCGCCGACCAGAGCCACCTGAGCCGCTGGTTCGTGCGCTCCTACGGCATCACGCCGGGGGCGTACGCGCGGGCCGCCGGGCGCGCGGGCGAGTGAGCGGGGGCCCGGCGGGCCCCGCGGCCCGGCGGGCCCGCCCTCACAAGACCTTCGACAGGAACGCCCGGGTCCGCTCGTGCTGGGGGTTGCCCAGCACCTCGCGGGGGCGGCCGGTCTCCACGACCACGCCCTCGTCCATGAAGACCAGGGAGTCCCCGACCTCCCGCGCGAAGCCCATCTCGTGGGTGACCACGATCATCGTCATGCCCTCCTCAGCGAGGGTCCGCATCACGTCGAGCACCTCGCCGACCAGCTCGGGGTCGAGGGCGGAGGTCGGCTCGTCGAAGAGCATCAGCTTCGGCTCCATCGCCAGCGCGCGGGCGATCGCGACGCGCTGCTGCTGGCCGCCGGAGAGCTGCGCCGGGTAGTGGTGGGCCCGGTCGGCCAGGCCCACGCGGTCCAGCAGGCGCGCCGCGAGCTCCGAGGCCTCCGCCCTGCGCATGCCCTTGACCTGGATCGGGGCCTCCATGACGTTCTGGGCGGCCGTCATGTGGGGGAAGAGGTTGAAGCGCTGGAAGACCATGCCGATGTCGCGACGCTGGGCGGCGACCTCGCGCTCGCGCATCTCGTAGAGCTTGCTGCCCTTCTGCCGGTACCCGACGAGGTGGCCGTCGACGTAGAGCCGGCCGGCGCTGATCTTCTCCAGGTGGTTGATGCAGCGCAGGAACGTGGACTTGCCGGAGCCGGAGGGGCCGACGACGCAGAACACCTCGCCCGGCTGCACCTCCAGGTCGATGCCGCGCAGGACCTCGACCAGGCCGAACGACTTGTGGACCCGCTCGGCCTTCACCATGGGCCGGCGGGCCGCGCCGCCGGGACCGTCGGCGGCGTCCTTGGACAGGGACCGGGACTCGGACGGGGAGCTCACACCCTCACCCCCTTCGTGACCTCGCTGCGGACGCGGAACGACGTCAGCTGCGCCCTGATCCGTTGCAGCGGCGTCGGCGGTGGCGTGCGGTCGACGCCTCTGGCGTAGTACCGCTCCAGGTAGTACTGGCCGACGCTGAAGACCGTCGTCAGCAGCAGGTACCAGACGCTGGCCACGATCAGCAGCTCCATCACCGCCAGGTTCCTCGACGAGATGGTGTCGTTCGCGCGGAACAGCTCGTCGTACTGGATGGCGTAGGCCAGCGAGGACGTCTTCAGCATGTTGATGAACTCGTTGCCCGTCGGCGGGATGATGACGCGCATCGCCTGGGGCAGCACGATGCGGCGCATCGTCTTCGTGTTGCTCATGCCGAGCGCGTGCGCGGCCTCGGTCTGCCCGCGGTCGACCGACAGGATGCCGGCGCGGGCGATCTCCGCCATGTACGCCGCCTCGTTGAGACCGAGCCCGAGGAGCGCGGCGAGGAACGGCGTCATGAAGTCGTTCATCTCGTCCTTGTAGAAGCCGAGATTCACGGTCTCGAAGACGAACGACAGGTTGTACCAGAGGAAGAGCTGCACCAGCACGGGTGTGCCGCGGAAGAACCAGATGTACCCCCACGCGACGGAGGACAGCACCGGGTTCCGCGAGAGCCGCATCACGGCCAGGAGCAGACCGAGGACCACGCCGAGGGCCATCGAGACGAGGGTGATCCACAGCGTGGCCATCGCGCCCTCGACGATGGTGTCGTGGTCGAGGTACTCGCCGACGACGCCCCAGTCGATGTCGGCGCCGACGAAGGCGCGCACCAGCAGCGCGAGGAGGGCGAGGACCACCAGGGCCCCGAGCCAGCGGCCGTAGTGGCGCACCGGCACGGCCTTGATCGCCTCGGGCGGCGCGGCCGGCCCGGGTGGTCCGCCGGGGCGGTCCCGGGGTGGTTCGGCGTCGGACACGTCGGACACGTCAGACACGGATGGCCCTCCTACGCTGTCGCTGCGCGGCTCTCACGGGGCGCGGCCCACGCGAGTCCTCGCGTGGTGCCGCGCGGTCGCGGCGTGGCCGCCTCAGGTGCCGGCGTTGACCGTGGCCTCGTCGATGGCGCCGGTCTCGGCGTTCCACTCCGCGAGGATCTCCTCGTAGGTGCCGTTGTCGATGATCTCCTGGACGGCGGCCTGGAGGGCGTCACGCAGCTCGGGCTGGTCCTTGGGCACGGCGATGCCGTACGGGGCCGCGTCGATCTGCTCGCCGACGACCTCGAACAGCTCGCCCTCGCCCGCGGTCAGCTCGTTGTAGAGCGCCACGGGGTAGTCGGTGATCACGACGTCGGCCCGGCCGTTCTGGAGGGCGGTGATCGACTCGGTGTCCACCTCGCTGATGAACGGGTCGATCGGCTCGTCGCAGGCCTCCTGCTGCTGCTCGACCACGGCCTCGTTGGCGGTGCCCTGCTGGGCGGCGACGGTCAGGCCGCACAGGTCCTCGACGCTCTGGATCCCCTCGGGGTTGCCCTTGGGCACGAGGATCGCCGAGCCGGCCTGGAAGTAGTTGACGAAGTCGGCGCCGCCGCCCTCGGAGTCGGCGCTGGCGCCCTCCTGGCGCTCCCTGGTGTCGGTCATCGCCGACATGATCACGTCGTACCGGCCGTTGTTCATGCCGAGGACCAGGCCGTCGAAGGTGCCGTTCTCGAAGGTGAACTCCACGCCCAGCACCTCGCCGAGGGCCGCCGCGATGTCCGGGTCGATGCCGGTGATCTCGTCGTTCTCGTCGATGAACTCGATGGGCGGGTAGGCGACGTCCGAGCCGACGACGATCTCGCCCGCGTCCTGGATGTGCTGCGGCAGCATCGCGTGGAGGTCCCCGCCGGAGGTGTCCCCCGTCTCCTGGGAGGAGCCTCCGTTGTCGCCGCCCGACTCCTCCGCGTCCTCGGTCTGGTCGCCACACGCGCCGAGCAGCAGCGCACCGGCGGCGGCGAGGGCTCCGACGGCGGCGAGCCGGGAGCGGCGGCGGGTGGTGCTGGGGGTCATGGCGGGGTCCTCCAGGTGGCGAGTATCCGGACGGTCCGGCTGCTGGCCGGCGTGCGGGTGCCGGGCACGCGTCGTTGGGTGTCGCGACGTCGTTCGAGAGTTCGACGGAGGGCATCCTGCCATCCGTGGCGGCAATCCCGGCGCTCTCCTACGTCAAGATCGGATAACGGACAGCTCGCACCGTTGACCGGAGGAGACGAACTCCGGGCGGGTGGCGGTGGAGTGTCGTGCGATGAGAGTTTCGTCACGTGTGCCACCTCGTGCGCCGCTCGTCCACCCCTCGCGCCGTGCCCGAACGGCCGCCCGGACGGGGGGCGACGGGACCCCCGTGACGTGGTCTATCACTTGAGCGCGCCTGCGCTCTTGTGGTGCTCGGCCGAAGATTGCGCCTCCGCTCTGTCACGGAAAGCACTCGTGTCCCCGCTCGCCCATCCGCTAGAAACGAGTGGACAGACACCCCTCACCCGGGGACCTGGGCGCATGTGCGGTGCGCCCGGCGTCCGCTCCACCCTCGCGGACGTGGCATCACGATCACGATCACGAACCACGCCTCACGCCAGAAGGGGTACCTCACGTGTCCTCGGATACCGTCAATCCACGCGTCGACCCGGAGCTCACGCCCGGCTTCGACCCCGCCTTCGCGCTCCACCGCGGCGGCAAGATGTCCGTCACCGCCACCGTGCCCGTGCGCGACGCCGACGACCTCTCCCTCGCCTACACGCCCGGCGTCGCCCGGGTCTGCGAGGCGATCGCCGAACGCCCCGAGCTGGTCCACGAGTACACCTGGCGCTCCCAGGTCGTCGCGGTCGTCACCGACGGCAGCGCGGTGCTGGGCCTCGGGGACATCGGGCCCGAGGCGTCCCTGCCGGTGATGGAGGGGAAGGCCATCCTCTTCAAGCAGTTCGGCGGGGTGGACGCGGTCCCCGTGGCGCTGGACTGCCGCGACACCGACGACATCGTGGAGACGGTCGCCCGTCTCGCGCCCTCCTTCGGCGGCGTCAACCTGGAGGACATCTCCGCCCCCCGCTGCTTCGAGATCGAGCGCCGGCTCCAGGAGCGGCTGGACATCCCGGTCTTCCACGACGACCAGCACGGCACGGCCGTGGTCACGCTCGCGGCGCTGATGGGAGCGTCGCGCCTGACCGGCCGGGACATGACGGGACTTCGGGTGGTGATCTCGGGGGCGGGAGCCGCCGGGGTGGCGATCGCCAAGATCCTGCTCGGCGCCCGGGTCCGCGACGTCGTGGTCTGCGACCGCCGGGGCGTGGTCTCCGACGACCGCGAGGACCTGACGGACGTGAAGCGGCAACTGGCGCGCATCACCAACCCGGACGGCGTCACCGGGTCGCTGGCGGACGCGCTGAAGGGAGCGGACGTCTTCGTCGGGGTCAGCGGCGGCACGGTGCCCGAGTCGGCGGTGGCGACGATGGCGCCCGGCGCCTTCGTCTTCGCGATGGCCAACCCGAACCCGGAGATCCACCCCGAGGTGGCGCACCGGTACGCCTCCGTCGTCGCCACCGGTCGCAGCGACTTCCCGAACCAGATCAACAACGTGCTGGCGTTCCCCGGCATCTTCGCCGGCGCGCTGTCGGTGCGGGCCACGCGGATCACCGAGTCGATGAAGCTGGCCGCGGCGAAGGCGCTGGCCGACGTGGTCGCCGACGAGCTGAGCCCGTCGCGGATCATTCCCTCGCCGTTCGACGAGCGGGTGGCGCCGGCGGTCTCCGCGGCCGTCGCCGAGGCGGCGCGGGCGGCCTGCGTGGCGCGGAAGCCGTAGCGAGGCGGCGCCACGCGGCGCCGCGT